>NZ_PNDU01000357.1:0-14526 GCF_005886635.1 Pseudoalteromonas sp. S558
AAAGTGAAATCGTCAACGTGGAGAGTGCATAACGTAGTGATCGCGACAACTAGTTTGACAAACACCGATAGCCATCTTAGAATATTTATTTTTAAAATAAACGAATCGTAAGGATTGGAATGCTTTTATGGATTTAAGCATAGTTGATGTTATTATTATCTTAATTATGCCAACAGGCTCTTTTTTTCAAGCCTATACTATTTTTGGTTCCCGACTTGTAGACATTCCATTGCTAGGCTTTACCAAACCAAAATTGATACCTGGTCCACTACTCATATCTTATTTATTTCTCACTATCTTTATGGATCATAGAAAACGAGCTCATTTGAGAACCTTCCATATTCGCAATACGAGTTTGGGACTGTTGATTGGAACATTAATAAGCATGGTTGTATTACTAAATTTCAATAGCCAAACCTTTACCACCATTACTTCGATACTCGTGCTATTTGGCGTCGTGTCAAGCTTTATGGCCAGCTCTTTTACACTGACCCATTTAAATATTTGCTCAAGCCGTTTGTTTAGTTGCAGATGTGGTGAGCACGTTAGCAGGCTTCCATGGACCACCTTTTACAATATAAAATTGCATCACTTGTGAGAACTAACTTTGCCATTGCCTTTGTCTTCTCGACTTTGCTCTATTGTTGCACTTGCATTGGCTTAGAGTTTATCAAAATATATCCCTGTATCTAAGCTTATATTTAGTGCCAAGTACGTACCTAGGTTACTATTTGGCTCAGCCTGTATCGTGGTTAATCAGTCAGAAGTAAAGTTAGTATACAATATTACTAATTTCGACCTTGAGCGGACTTTCACACTGTACAAAGAGATGTTTGAGTTCATCTAGTTACCAATTTTCAATTAGAAGTATTTAAAATGGTTATGCAGAATACCTTAGAAGCTATTGAGCAGTTAAAGACTGCATCCACATTGGTAGACGTCAAAGAGTTTTTGAGCCGCCTCTTAGAAATCATAGAATATGATTACTTCTTAATTGGCCTTATTTTGCCACAATCTATCACGCGATCTGATGTACTTATTCTAGACAATTACCCCCAGAGTTGGCGGCAATATTATGATGATACTAAGCTTGTTAAAATGGATCCGATAGTCCGTTATTCTATGAACAATTACTTGCCAATTATCTGGGCTCATTTAGAAAAAGATAAGCGATACTCCAAACAGGAGCTACTAGTGATCAAAAAAGCCCATGAAGCGGGTTTACAGTCTGGGTTCAGTATTCCCTTTCATAACAATTTTGGAGAATTTGGCATGATAAGCTTTGCACTTAAAAGTCAGCAAAGTGACAGTGTGTCAAAATTTAATAGAGCGCTCCCCTTTGTTCAACTCATTGTGCCAGCTTTGCAAGATGCGTTAAAACGCATTGACTCTAGGACTTCTATAAGTAATACCACTTTGACGAAACGAGAAACGGAGTGCCTTACTTGGGCAGCAGAAGGTAAAAGTAGCTGGGAAATCTCCAAGATCCTCGGCTGCTCAGAGCGCACCGTATTATTCCACTTGCAAAATGCCGGCTCAAAGCTCAACGCAAATAATCGCTACCAGACGATTTCAAAGGCCATCATATCCGGCGCACTTAGTTTATCCATTTAATTTTATTAGCCATCATCCATGATTATGATGACTATCATACTCTTACTTTAATAAATTCAATCCAAATGCCTGCTTGACATCGTACAGAACTTCATTGGTTTTGACGACGCCAAGTGCGGTGCCCCGAGATAGGATGTCAATCAACATTGTTTTGTCTTCTAAGAAGCGGCTGCGACGATCACGGATAGGCCGTAATGTTTCTTGTAAGCACTCTTCTAGAATCGATTTAACCTTGCTATCTCCTAGACCACCTCGCATATAATGCGCTTTTAATCCTTGTACCAGCTCAATATCTGGGTGAAAAGCGTCTAGGTAGGTAAACACCACATTCCCTTCTACTTTACCAGGATCTACGACTCGAAAATGGGTCGGATCTGTGTACATCATTTTAACCGTAGCTCTGATCTCGTCCTCAGTTGAACCTAGCGTGAGTGCATTCCCCAATGATTTAGACATTTTGGATTTACCATCGGCACCAGGTAGGCGTGCAACATTACTTAACCGAGGGGCACACTCAACTAATATATCTTTACCCGCTACTCGGTTGATTTTTCTCACAATCTCATTGGTTTGTTCAATCATAGGTAATTGGTCATCACCAACCGGCACACTAGTCGCTCTAAACGCAGTAATATCCGCCGCCTGACTAATTGGGTAAGTCAAAAATCCAGCTGGAATAGATTGCCCAAACTGTTTACTAGTGATTTCAGCTTTAACCGTTGGGTTCCGCTCTAACCTAGATACCGTAACCAAATTTGCATAGTACATCGTCAATTCTGCCAATGCCGGTAACCCCGATTGTAGGCAAATTGTTGTCTTTACGGGATCGATCCCAACGGCAAGGTAATCAGCCAAAACGTTTACTATATTTTTTGAAACCTTCGATGGGTTTAACCCATTGTCTGTTAACCCTTGCATATCAGCGATCAACACATATTGTTGATTGTGTTCTTGTAAGGCTACACGCTGCTTCAATGAACCAACGTAATGACCTAAGTGTAAGGGCCCCGTAGCCCTATCTCCTGTAAGAATGATTTGTGACATTCCTTTCTTTCCTTATTAAAATTTGTGTATTGAACGGCTAATTGGTATTTACAACGTGGTTAATCGCCGATGCTAAATACCCACATTGAGATAACCCTACGCCAGCTATATTAATCCTACCACTAGGTACAATGTATACGCCAAACTCTGACTTTAATCGTTCAATTTGCTGTATATCCAAAGCCGTCAATGAAAATAACCCACTTTGCTGTTCAATATAGTCAAACTGTGTATTGCCAAGATCATTAAGCGACAAGACAAGCTTTAATCGTAATAACTTCAGCCTATCTCTCATCTCACCGAGCTCTTGCTGCCATATACTGAATAACTGCTTATCACCAAGGATCTCAGCAACAATAGCTGCGCCATGATCAGGCGGCATGGCATAGGAGCAAGCCGCTATCTGTAACAAGTGCTTTTTAATGAGCTGTGAGCTGGCAGTGCTGCTACCAACAGCAATAGCGCATCCAGTACGCTCTCGATACAGTCCCATATTCTTTGAATAAGATACCGAGATAAAGGCATTTTCTACATGATTAACCAATAGCCGCAGCCCAGTAATATCTTCAGTGATCCCCTTTCCAAACCCTTGATAAGCTAAGTCAATCAAAGGCATAAACCCTTGCTTATGGGCCAGTTCAGCCAAGGCTCGCCACTGTTCCAGTGTGATATCTGCACCCGTTGGGTTGTGGCAACATCCATGTATCAAAACGAGATCATTGCAATTCGCTTCGCTCAGTGCTGCCAACATCGCGGATTCATCAACCGTTTGGGTCAACGGATCGAGATAAGGGTAGTAAATCACCTCAATTCCAACTGCTGTCGCGGTTAAAGGGTGGTTTGGGAAGGTCTCTTTAGGTAACCATATCCTGGTCTCCGGGCAAAGCTGTTTAGCCAGTTCAACAAACAGTCTAAGCGCCCCACTGCCACCAGGCGTCTGCAGTGCGCTTGCACGTTCAATTGCCCCACTACCGCCGAGTATTAAGTGTTTGGTTGCTTTATTAAAAGACTGATTACCAGCAAGCCCTAAATAGTCTTTTGAGTGTTGCGAATCCAGAAGCGCCACTTGCGCTCTGCTCACCGCCGACATGATTGGAGTATTACCTGTTTCGTCTTTGTATACACCAATACCCAGCTCTATTTTCTCAGGTCTTTGATCTTGTCTAAATTCAACCATTAACTTCATGATTGGATCATGGCCTATCTCTTTTAAGTTGCTCAACATATGTCGCTTCTGCTTAACCTTACTACTATTGATTCACTTGTTCTATGAATCGGATTAAGTATCCATCCGGATCCCTAAATATCACTTGATTGACACTGGCAATTCCATCAGGTAGGCGATACTCTATGGTTTCTGTTTCAAGAAATATATCCTCCGACGGGGTAGAACAGTCAAGATCATCTAAGCTCTCTACCTTAAACGCGATGTTCATGCCATTACCAAACGGCGTATTATTGCCATGACTCATCCAAGTGGTTTCGCCAAGTTGTTGCAACATAAGTTGAATATCGTCTTTGTACAAAAATATAAACCCTTGCTCCTCGCGCTCAAATAACACTTTAAAGCCAAGCTTTTGAGTATAAAAAGACAAACTGCTATCAATGTCCCGGCAAACCAATTCAGGGATTGTATTATTAAATTCCATTACTTACTTCCCGGTTACTCAATTTTATGCCTTCGATAATTAAAAATTGTGCTTTATCTTGATTGTCACCAAATGCAGGGCAGTACTCAATACACTTTATATGGGAGAATCCTGCACGGGAAAATGTGTTTAGATAGTACTGAGTCGGCCAATAGACATCTTCGAGTTCTAACGTACCGTGATCAGTTTGCAATTCGGTTGTCATTTTTTCGCCTGGTGAATAAACTCGGCCAATATCACCATTACGCAAAAAATCAAATTGAATACCGGTGTAAGCCGGATTCATTGTAAGCATGGTAAATTTTGCTCCAGGCTTTAACACTCGATAAATTTCTTCACAGATCGCTATCTGCTCATCATGTGATGGGATCTGCATTAATACATAGCAAGAAACAACACCATCGATACTGTTATTTTCAGAAAATGCGAGTTTATTTTCTCCTACTTGGTAAAATGACAGATCTTTATTTGTATACTCATTTTCACAGTAGTTGATCATCTCTTGAGAGATATCTACGCCGGTGACCTTTTGTTTATATTTTTCAGCAAGGTAAGCGGAAAAAAAACCTGGACCGCAACCATAATCTATAATATGGCCCGGCTTATTTAGTGCTTCTTGCTGTGATGAAATAACACCTAAATACCCCATTTCAATCCATTCTACAGCGGTTGTATGCTTAGAATATTCTGAAACTGAATCTCCTGATTCTAGGTTTTCGTGGATCATAATTAAGTCCTATTGGGTAACTTTAACTAATTTATTAGCAGTTTTTTTTCGTTGCGTGATTTAACTTATTTAGTAATTGTTGGGCACTGTTGTAGGCAGCAGCCAACGTTTCCTTATTGCTAATTTCAGCCTCAATTAAGCTTGTTATCGGGTTGTCTCCTGATAGATTTACATGGGGCAATATGTCACAGTAGTGAATATTTAAGTGGCAGATGAATGCGCGTAATCCATAAAGTGCGCCCAGATTCCAGTACAAATCCGAATACTGTGTTAAGCGCTTTATAGTGCCTTTGAGCTCTACCATGTTAATACAATCTAAATCCTTTCCTACGCGCAAAAACGACTCATAATGTGCTGAGTTAAAACACTGTAAATCAGCGCAAAGTAGATCAACTTGCTGATCCTTGAGGAGTAAACAACACGCTAAAACTGCTTGTTTATAGATACGGATCAGTTCACACAACCAATGTGTCAGCTGATCATGACTCAAACCATAGCATTGCTGGGGAAGCGCATATTGAAACACGGTATGCTCCATGGTTGTGCGGTGTATATAAGCTAGCGGTTCAGAGTAAAGCTGAGGGAGCATATATTCGCCATGCTCAACGATATGATGGTAAACCATGCCCCGTAATGTATACCGAAGTAAATTACCAGTCTGTTGAGGATCTAAACCAAAAGCGCCTATATGCGTATCTACTTCCAGCAACAATTCATGCATCCAAAGTGATTGCTCATCCGCATTACCAATCTGGTGTAAATGTTGCTGGAAGCGCTCATCCAATAGCGTCAATGCATTGATAACATCAGTAAACTTTTTTTGTGGAAGCGCTTTGATCACCTCATCAACATACCCAGTGCGTGGGTGCCTGTGAAAATTATCCTTGAGTTTATTGATCAGGTTTTCTTTGATCTCTTGATCAATTTCACAAGCGGCTTGATAAAAATACAACATACTAGGCAACCCACTCATTTAAAGGTTTGAAATAATTTGGTTACGCTTACCGCGCGGGGTAATTTTGATGTCGTCAACAAACCGAACTGTTACATCAAAGTTATTGTGCAATAGGCTATCAATCTCATTGGCAATATCAACTTTGATTTGCTCAGTCATTTTACTCGTCGGAATACAATCAAAATACACATTGTCTAATGTATCTTGGATCAACTGCCAAGATGCCAAATGTTCACCGTATTTCATTAAGCGAGTATAGCCGACATCTAATAGGTAACCTGGGGAGTATTCTTTTCCTTCGCGCGTTTTAAACTTAGAGTTGCTGCGCCCTTTAAAGTCTCCAATTTGTCTGAATATTCGGCCACAGCCACATGTTTCGTCTTCAGGTTTTAACTGGATCATGTCACCTTGACGGTAACGTATAATGGGCATCGCCCAGTTATATAAGTTAGTCGCAATTAACTCGCCCAACGACTCGTCTTCAATCACTTGATCATGTTCATCAACAACTTCTACAATGTTGATATCTTCCCAAATATGATACCCACCATGAGGACACTGCGCAGCCACGGTACCAGCAAGCTCTTCGGAACCATATTCATCCAATACTGGCACACCAAAGATCTTACTCCACTGATCACGCTCTTGCTGCAGAGACATTTCTGACTTCACATTAATACATTTCAAATTAGTACGAATAGCATCAATGTCGTCTTGGCTTAAACCTGTCATAATATCTTTCAGCTTTGATGGATAGAGCGTCAACATATGCGGCTTTGATGCTACGAGTTTTTCACGAGAGTCTTCTACACTATCAAGGGTCCAAATATGAGTCAGTGGGAAACGCCCTTCAGGTAGTGAAGAAAATGGATAAACACCGGTATAAACGTAAGTTTGACGATAATAATCTGGGTAGCCATCCATCATCATGTGATAGATCCGATACGCAGTGACAACCCGTTCAATCATGGTGTCGTCGCTATAAGCAACACGAACAACCTTGCCACTTGACCCGCCGGTGATAGCAGTTTGAACATTATCTAGGGTGTAGCCCTCAGCCAAACTATTGTGCGGGAAGTTATCTATCAGATCGTCTTTTTCAATTATAGGGAGTTTTGCAATATCTTTAACGCCTTTGATCTGATTGATATTTATACCATGGCTGTCATATTTCGCGCGATACATTGGTACATTGTTATATGCATGACGTACCATTTTGACAAACTTCTCATCTTTGAGCTTATCCAGCTCATCACGTCTAAGTGATTGATTATGATTTAGTTCTTTCCAAATTTTATAGCCATCAATCGATAGCTTTTCTAATTCTTCTGTGGTGAAATCTCTCATTTTTTCTCAATTCCTTTATGTTGATAGATAGCTGCTAAATAACGGCTTATATGTCTTGTCGTTAATTCTGAATTTAAGGTATGCTGTAACGCCAAAGCTTGCCAGTGGTTGAGATTGTATGGCGAATAATCGATTTGTCTGTCGCCATCTACAGCACCACAGCTAAACTCAAAGTGATTAAGGACATCAAGGCTAAAAAAGCCATGAGTGCTTATAAACTCGCGGGGATCAATACTCTGACCATACCTACCTTTATGCAATTCAATCGCTAACAGTAATTCAATCATGTCTTTGGTTACTTGATTGCCAAGCGATCCTATTGAGATCACGTTTATTCCGCCCGCCTGCTCATGTTTTGCCATATCTTTCGTTAGCGAATCTAATAACTGTGTACTTTGTGAAGATTGATTGATCCCCGCTAGACATATTTTAGTGATACAGTCATGCTCAAAGCACGTTGAAAATAGTGAATCTAGTGTAGATCTAGCAACGTCTTCTTTAGTGATGAAACCAAACTGACTTGGGTGCGCACAAAGCTCCAATTCAGCGCGGGTGTAGACAGTACTATCTCCACAACCAATAACATGCGCCTCGTCGGTGGCCTCATACCCTATCAAAGCCCTCGGGATGGTCAGGCCGACAGAAGCATTAGCACTTTCATGCAAATTAATCAGAAGTTGATGCAGTGCTCCATTAAAATAGATTTTCCACAACAGGTAATCCCCGCCACTGATAGTAGATAATCCATGCCGGTATGGACAGCTGACTCCCAAACCACCAGCACCGCCACTCGACACCTTTTGAATACGCTTTACGCCTTGTTCAAATGCTGCTTTTAAACAATTAAAATAAGCAAACATCATTTCTGATGCCCGTTCAAGTGACATATTTTTAAATATCGGCACCAAAATATTGCCAACCGGTAAGCAATCAATGATGTAATCCGGTTTTAGCGTTTGAATTAGCGCTGATAATTTGTCAAAACCTTCATTGCAGAAGATGTCAAAGTTAATGATATCGAGGCTGTCTTCTTGACCAAGCGCTTTTGTCAGAGCAGTGCGCCTTTGTATAGACTTACAGTGTAGCGTTAACTTTGCCACACAATGATTCATAAGCAATCTTTGCGCACATGCCTGCCCCACTTCCCCACATCCCAGTATCAATACATTCATATCATGCAACCTTACATATCCACACATAACTGTTATCAACAGCGAGTGGGATCTCTTGAGTGAGACTTAAATTACTATTGTCAAAAATAGACATATAGTCTGCACGGGTGCGTGGGATTAACCCTTGAAGTCGATGAATATAATCAAAGCCCTTTGAGAATATGTTATTAACTTCATTTGCCTTTTCACCAGTCACCGTATCAAAAATAACGATGTATTTTAGATTTGGGAAAATCTCACGATAGCTACTCAACAAGCGTTCTAATCTCTCGTTTGGCTCAATATGGTGCGTGAAGAAGGTAAACATAATGGCTTCGATGTCTTCATGCCGGCCTTCAATTTTGGTGATATCTTGTTGTTTAAACTCCACACCATCGACCGATGACTTAGTGAGGTTTTGGTTCGCCAAAGCGACAGCATTGGCATCCATGTCCATACCTACTCCTTGCAAACCAAAGTTTCTGCAAAGGTTAATTAATCTGAGCCCTGCGCCACATCCCATGTCACACAGCGTGCCTGTTAATTCTAATTCGGCAACCACTTGACCTAATTGTTTATCAATGAATGCTGAGCCAATTTCCGCAGAGTGCTTTGCGACACTGCCGCCATCATAGGGAATGCGATCTAGCTCACCATCAAACATACGCTCTTGCTCACTGAGTAAATCACGATAGGCATAAAGCCAAAGTTTAAAGATCGGGACTTTCTTTTTAATCTTTTCGCGACTCACCAAGAGCTGGTAATGCTCATGCTGTGATGATAAAATACCGCCCTCACATAGAGAGTTGATAATTGCATCTAAATACGACCCTTTATCTTTATATACTTCTTTCAATAGATGTTCACTGACACTGTCATTTTCATCTAGGTGCTCAAAGAACCCCATATGCTCTGCAAGAATTAAAGCTTTACTGGTAATACAGCCAGAAAATGCAATATCAAGATTGTCATAAACGCTCATGACGACTCCTTTCATATTGTTTAATATTGTCCACCGCTTTAGCAAGCAAAGCCTGTATTGCCTCTCGAGACTGCGCTGCAATATGGGTAGTTGCCATAAATACAGAAGGCTCTAAAGACAACAACCCATACTGGTCTTTTGCAACGCCGGGCGTTTCTAGCCACTCTTGGTAATAACCATCCATGTATGCGGATCGAATTGTTTTCGTTGTCAGCGCATTTCTTAGCGCTGTCGGGCAAATAACGTGTGGGGAGCTGAAACAGAGTAGGTCTAGATCTTGATTGGCATTGGCCAAAATATTTTCATCTATAAGCGACTGAGTTGTCTCATTTAACGTCACACTGACGACAACTAGATCACAGATGCTCATTAACTTTGATAGTTCTAAAAATTCAAGCCTATGTGTATCATGTAGTGCTTCTTTAGTGGAACTTGCATGATAGTAAACGGGTTGGTCACTTACTGTGCGAATAAGAGTGAGCAAAGAACGATTAATATTACCAAGTCCGATCAACCCGATTTTTGTGCCTGCAAGCTCTTTGTAAGGGTTTTGAAACCACGTGCCCGCTTGCATCATTTGCCATGAAAAATGAAACCTAGTATTCCTCATTATCATTGTGGCAAAAGCAAACTGAGCGACAGTCTCGGCATTGAGCTTAGGGGTATTCATGACCTCGACGCCCTTATTAGAAGCAGCTTTAAGATCGATAAAAGAGCTCGTGCCCGTGCCAAGCACGACTACCAACTCTAGCACTTGAGCCACATTTAAAAACTGCTCTGAACAATGTTCAGGACCGCCGATAATGTAATAATGACTATCTACCAGCGCATCAATGATCTGTTGCTCATCTTTTGGCTCTTTGAGATGATAAATTTGGCAATCTAACTGCGCTAACTGAGTGATATCAACATCGCCAGTAACAAGTAGTTTTTTCATATTACTTTTCCAAAATACGTGTTACGGCTTCTTTAAGCTTGCCAATTCCTTCATAGAATTCAGTGTCAGGCTTCATCAAAGAAATTCGGATAAACTGGGTATGCTGCGACTTTGAGTTCCAATAAAAGAAGCGCCCTGGTAGCACTGCAATATCATACTCTTTTAGGCGAGCTGCAAAACTAACATCGTCGTATCCTGTCGCGCTGATGTCGATCCAACATAGCGGTAACTGGCACTTTTCATCATTATCAAAAACCTTCAATCCCTTACCAGCTAAAGCATCATTAATGGTTTCACTACGTCTTCTCACTTCATTCTTAATGGTAGTATCAACACCAAATTTGGCTGTTACGGCAACAAACTGCTTAAGCAATGCCAATGCAAAGTTACTACTGCAGAGGAAAATCTCTTCATAGAGCAAACGAATTGTGCTGCTGATGGCTTCTGAATAAACCATCAGGCTAATTTTGAGGTCTTGGGTCGGCCATGTTTTACCAGTATCTTCAATCACAACGTAATCAATGCCGGACTGTTCTAAAATATGATAATCATCAAAGTTACTTTTGCCATAAAGTCTGAATGTTCTATCTAGCAAAATTGTGATGTTGTGTGCTTTACATTGTTCAACAAGATAGATAAATTCACACTCTGTCATCTCCAACCCTGTAGGGTTATTTGGGTTAACCAAAAACAATGCATCGATGTCGCCACAGCTCACAATCTGCGCTAATTGATTTTCATTTTTAAGTGCTAACTCATCAAATGCACTAATATCAACACCTCGACGCTTCAAAAGCAGATATAAATTGTCAAAAGCAGGTTCAATCAATGCGGTACGCTTGTTCTCCTTATGGAGCCAGGCTGCAACAATATCAATTGAGTTTGACGCTGTCGGACACACACTAAAGTGATTACTTGAGCGCAATGTCGACGAGTCAATGAGTTCAGCAAATTGGTTTTTGAACGCTTTTTCCATATCTGGAATAGAGTGGTCTTTGCCCTCTTGCCAGTAGCGCTGTAGGTTATTAATAATGTCCACGTAATGCTCATTAATATCATGGTAAGCATGTCCGTCTGCAAAGTTATATAGATAACTTAGGCCTTCGACTTCAACTTCAGTCAGACTATCGTAACGATCGGTGTTCATGATGTTTCCTTATCAAGTTAACATTGTTAGATACATGATTTATCCTCGACGGCGAGCATAAACTGGCTATTCACCTGAATACTGAGCGCAATCGACTTCGCATTTCCAAGTAAATGTACTTTCTTGTCACCTATGCGGGTAAATGGGATCCCAATGCGCTTAAGAATCCGTTCAACTGCAGTTGTGGTTACCGTGACGTATTCCTTGATGCCATTCTCAATGGCATAGTCATATATGCCTCTAAATAGCTTCATCGTAATACTGCTACTTTTATTAGTTTCTGATTGAGCAAGGCGCTTATCAACAGCAAAGCGACTTAGCTCATAAACTGATTCAGAAGCAGGCATGCAGTGGCCTACTAGTAAAGTATAAAAAGTGTTTTTAAGCATATATCTACCCAAAGTCGGTAGAATTCGCCAACATCCATAAATCTGCATGCTATTGTCTGTAACGTAGAGGTACTGCGCATTCGAATAGTCGTATTCATCAGACTCAAGTTGAAGCTCTAACTGCTTGCTAGCATGTAGTTCCCACTTTAGGCGCTTAACAAAAACTTGATAACGCAAACGACAAATTTGTTGATATTCTTCTTGTGGAATTGAATTATAGTTTGCACATTTTGTGACGACTCTCATCGGTAGCTCTCCCTTTACTGTGTACCGATATTACTATATAAGTTCCAAAGTACTTTCATACCTGTTAGATCTGACAGGTATTGTAAAAAGACGGACTAGCGTAAATTTAGGAGCTGTTAGCATCAATCATAAATTGCAAATTGCACCGAATTTAATTGAACGTGATTTTACTACCACAGCACCAAGTCAGAAGTGGGTAACGGATATGACCTATTTAAGGACCAACGAAGGCTTGCTTTATTTGCCGTTATTATCGACCCGTTTTCAATAGCGGTAATTGGTTGGTCTATGACTTTCAACATAAAAGCAGGGCTCGTGAACGAAGGCACATGCGAGGTCGCTTTTGCATCAGCCTGTTGCGCCTACAATTAAAATATTCTAATGTAGACTCAGCCAGGTGCTTTGGCTGAGGCTGCGTATTTGCGTTTAATCTAGATTGCACTTTGGCGAGAAAATAAGTTAATTTAATTGACCGGGTAAACTGAATTTAGCTTGTCTCACTAGTCGCTCTATATAGCTTTGTTCTTAATATAGGTTTTGCTGCTCAAGCTGTTGCTTGAGTTCTTGCTTTTTACCAGATAACTTGAACAGTTGAAGTTGTTGATTAATGATAGTAATCTGTACCACGTATGTTGCTATGTGTAATTATTTTTACTGGTTGTGTTTGTTGTGTGGGTAAGGGTTGTTGGTATTGCTTCATCACCTTATTGTTCATCGCACCGAGTAGCGTTGCTATTTCATAATTGAGTTGCGCTAAGCTGTGAAAAGTTTGGTTACGCAAGCGCACCATGATCCAACGCTCAACAATTTGTACACCTTCTTCAGCCTTCGATTTATCTTTTGGTTTATAAGGTCTAAGCCAGAATGACAGCAACGTTAAAATTTAAAGCAACGCGCATAACTCATTACCCAACCTTCAAGTTGCTGCCTATACGTTGCTTCAGCATAGGTATAATTTTCCACAAATAGCTTTTCGCCCCCTTTATGCTGCTGAAGCATTGATAGTCGTTACGTACCTAACCATTGTTTATAAGCTCGGCAGAAGTGACAGAAGCTTTAATAAGGCTCACCCACTTTTTCAAGTAATTCATCAAACACGAGCTGCAATGTTAGGTGTTTATGTTGTTTGAAGTCTTAAGTGATATTTATCACTCAGGCGTTGAGGGTCTTTTCTTGCGTGTTGAGAAGCGTCTAAGTTTAGTGCTGAGAAATGTATTTTTCTGTTTCTCATGTGGTGTGGGCCATTGATTTACGCCTAATTCATTGGCCTTTTTAAGATAATTAGCCACTGTACCAGCTGAAATATTTAAACTTCTGGCAATCTCTCGACGGGATAATTGTGCAGAATATTTCAGCCGTAAAATGGAATGTAATTTACTCATAGATACAGGTCTTGTTCTCATTGTTGTTATCCTCAACAAACGATTCAGATAACGGTTAACACACCTATAAAAATGATAAAACGTGAACTCGGTTACGAGTGGTATTAAGCTTTGATCGGTAAAATCTTATGAAGATGAAAATGATCATTTACAAGTGATTTTGGTGATCAAAGCTCGAGATAGTATGCAATTAACTCGCGAGCATTTTTTCAAGCTCTTCTTCACTGTAATACTGGTCATCTTCTTTTGTCACTTTACTGCTATTATGCTTTTCTTTATCTATTACAGCCTGAATAGCATTCGCAATAGTCATGCCGGCCGACCTAAATGAGTCGATAGCTGCCAATTCATTACCATCTGTAGTAAACATTAACTGCTGGTATCTTGGTACGAACAACCGGCAAACTTCACGAGCACTACCTGTACGTATATAAAGTTCTGAGTATTGGCCTTTTACAGTATGCACAGATTTCAACAAGGCGAAGTCCGTTTCATTACCATCAAACTGTTTATTAGCACGTACCTTTTCGATTACTTCAGGTTCTTGTCGTAGAAACACTTTAAATTGGGAGTTATCAGCCATAGCCCGACCAACTTCTGTTTCGTATGCATCTGAGATAGACTGTGTTATACATATACCTGCAGCCTGATATTTTCGGAACCGGCGCCAGCCAGCTTCAAGGAATTCAGCCACTGCCAAACCTGCCCCCCCTTTTATCTTAATGTACTCCCAGGCCTCGTCTAAAATAAATAACTTATTACGATCTTTTCCACTTAAGAACATTTCATGTTGAATACAACTTATGCATTGAAGTAAAACTGCAATCTGTAAATTTTTTCTTGATTTTAATTCTTCTAATTCAATTACCCTCTCTGTCAGACTAGTTGTCGCGCTTAATATTTAACCATTAAATAGAGGGTGTGGAGTAACAATGAAACATTATTCAGCGCAAAGC
>NZ_PNDU01000358.1:0-7035 GCF_005886635.1 Pseudoalteromonas sp. S558
GCATAAATCTTTGAACAATTTAACGAATTAAATTGCACTATAACGTCGTTAAAAATTTTTTATTTAGAACAACTAGATACAAAAATTTTTGCCTAGTTCTAGCGTAATTTTCATAACGTTAAATAGACCCCATATATAAACAGATTGGTATAACAACTCAGAGTATAGACATAAAATAAACAGTTTAGTGACTTTCGTTTTTACAACGTTAATAACAAGCTGCTTTACTTGGTGCACCTCTGTTACTTAGTATTGCTTTTAAAGTGTAAGTAATACACCGGTGTAATTCTATCACTGTTTTTTACTATTTAGCATCGTTGTAAAGCTAAAAAAGACACTTTATTTAACAAATTGTTACAAAGTAATCCTTTTGGGTTATTAAATGCTTTTTTTCATATTCTGTCAATGAATTAGCGAGGTTTAAGTTTTATTTTTGTATTATTTTCAGTCGAAACGCATAGACAAATCGATTGATTGTAAATTTTTTGTTGGTGCTCCGCTTGATATAAAGTCAACACCCGCTTGTGAGTAGGTTTTAAGCGTTTGTAGAGTCATATTGCCTGAAACTTCAAGCTTTGCGCGTTTATTAGTTAAAACAACGGCTTGCTTAATTTGTTCAACACTAAAGTTATCCAGCATTATAATATCAGCGCCAGCATTAATGGCTTGATCTAGCTCATTAAGTGATTCAACTTCTACTTCAATTGGTTTATTTGGGTGATTTAATTTTGCTTGAGTAACGGCTTTGTCAATTGTGCCACAAGCTGCGATGTGGTTTTCTTTAATTAAGAATGCATCAAATAAGCCAATGCGATGATTTGCTCCGCCACCGCATTTTACTGCGTATTTTTGTAATGCGCGCAGGCCCGGTATGGTTTTACGGGTATCGAGTAATTGTGTTGTGGTGCCACTTAACTCTTTTACGTAATGGGCCGTTGTTGTGGCTGTGCCAGATAATGTTTGTACAAAGTTAAGCGCGGTACGCTCGGCGGTTAATATTGAGCGGGCTGAACCGGAGGCCGTAAATAAAGTGCTATTAGCTTTCACGGCATCACCATCATTTATAAGCACAGTTACGTTAACTGTTGGATCTACTTGTTTAAATACTTCAAGGATAATGTCTTTACCGCAAAATATGCAGTCTTCACGTGTTATTACTTTAGCGCTTGCTTGCTCGTTTTGTGGGATCAGTTGCGCGGTAATATCACCCTCTTGCGCAGTTTGATAATTTAAATCTTCGTCGAGAGCCAAAGTGACTAGTTGAGTGATGAGAGTGTGCGAAATAGACATAGTAAAGCTCATAAGCGTTAATAAATTAAGCAAATTTTACTATGTTTGTCGATGAAAGAGAAGCGCTTAGCTTTTAATGCTCGACTACAAACAAGATCAGTTTAGAGATGGTTTTTCCTTATTTAACCTGAATTTTGGTTAAGAGATTTACTAACGTAGTTAGCGCTGAGAATAGCAGTTTGAGATAGATTTATTAGTTAGAGTTCAGGTTATTGAGCATTGATACCAAAAAACTTAGCATTGGACGTTACTCGCTATCATTTTTTTTATAAATCCTTTAGCATCAGTGCTATATATTTTTGGTATTAATACAATAAACGTGTCATGAAAATAGATTTAAATGGTGTGATGAGTAACACGCTCCAGCGTAGTTGTACGCATTTTGATGAGCGCCCAGATAATACCGATATTTCATTGTTGGTTATCCATAATATATCGCTACCTGCAGGGCAGTTTGGTACGCCTTTTGTGCATGATTTATTTATGGGATCACTTAACTGTAATGCTCATAACAGCTTTGCTGATTTAGAGGGA
Organism: Pseudoalteromonas sp. S558; assembly: GCF_005886635.1. Lineage (NCBI taxonomy): Bacteria > Pseudomonadati > Pseudomonadota > Gammaproteobacteria > Alteromonadales > Pseudoalteromonadaceae > Pseudoalteromonas > Pseudoalteromonas sp. S558. Next base: position 1,825 of record NZ_PNDU01000358.1, read on the forward strand.
GTTAGGGTATCAGCACATTGTTTTATTAAGCGTACTGGCGAAATTTTACAATATGTACCTTTTTCTAAGCGAGCGTGGCATGCTGGTTTATCTGAATTTGCAGGGCAAACAGCGTGTAATAATTTTAGTATTGGCATTGAGCTAGAAGGCACGGATACCACTGCTTATACTTTAGCGCAGTACAAAGTGTTAACGAGTGTGGTGCAATCTATAATGCAACGTTATCCTAAAATAACACCTTCACGTATTGTGGGGCACTGCGATATAGCACCGGGCCGCAAAACCGACCCTGGCGATAGCTTTGATTGGCGATTGTTTTTTAATATGCTTGAGCAATCAAGCTAAGAGAGTAATTACAATGATTTTGGTTTCTATAATAATTGCATTAATACTTGAGCGTTTAGGGGCTCGCTCAAGCTATTGGCAAATAAGTTATTACGCGAATGGTTATTTAAAACGCTCGACTAAATTACTCGCAGCGAAAGGTTTATTTGCCTCAGGTATTGGGTTTTTAATTTGGCTTGGGCTTCCTGTTATTGCGATGGCGTTTATTTATTGCTTATCTGACTTTGTGTTGTGGCACTTGGGTATTAATGTTGCCGTGCTTTTAGTGTGTTTTGGTTGTGCAAAACAACGTGCGTTATATAAATCATACTTAAATGCTTTAACGCGAGATGATGGCACAGCGGCGTCGTTATATGCGTTGCAAATTGGGCAAAAGCGTACTGAGGATCAAGATAACGGCGAAACCTTTGGGCAAACATTAGCGTGGGTTAATTTTAGATTTTACTGCGCGGTTATTTTTTGGTTTGTTATTTTAGGTGCGCCAGGCGCTGTTTTGTATGCGTTAGTACGTACTTTTGCAGATCTTGTCAGAGAAGATCATAAGGTAATTTTTGCCAAACACTTTAAGTTAGTACATAAATTGTTATTTTGGCTTGATTGGTTACCAGCGCGTATAACGAGTTTTGGTTATTTAGTGATAGGAAACTTTAATAAGGGTACAAGTTGTTGGCTGCGTTATGCGCTTGATTTTTCCAGCCCTAATCGCAAGGTCGTCACTTGCACAGCATTAGCCGCTGAACAAGTAGAAAAACGCTATTACGGCTGTACCTACGAAGCCACTTGTATGATTAAGCTTGTTAAGCGCAATGTATTATTTTATTTAGTCCTTATAGCGTTGCTTACATTATTTGGTGGGCTGTCTTAAGTTAATACCTTCTTAATAAAGCACCTTATGCAATGTGAGGTGCTTTATCTTTTTATAATTTTCAAACACAATGAAATAGAGTGAAAACTCTAAATTCATCTGGTCAGACCAATTGCTTTTCATCTTGTTAACGTTCTCTTTTTGTATCAAATTGTGTATTGTTTGACCTTCGTTCAAAATGCGTTACGCTACTGCTATTACTCAAATGTTGTGTAAATTGACAGCTATTAGGCTTTTTGATACCTTATTGTCAAATTTTGGTATGACCAATTTACCTTCTGGGTAAGTCATACCTCTTAAAGCCTTGTTTTATGGGCTCTTGGTATTAATACAACGCGGACGTTGATTCATGTCTTTAAAGATTAAAGCAGCAAAATTATCTGATGTTATTTTACAGCAACTAGAGAACATGATTCTTGAAGGCTCATTAGCACCAGGTGAAAAGTTGCCACCAGAGCGTGAACTAGCAAAGCAGTTTGAAGTGTCTCGCCCATCGCTGCGTGAGGCGATTCAAAAATTAGAAGCAAAAGGTTTAGTGACGCGTCGCCAAGGTGGTGGCACGTTTGTAAAAAATCAGCTAGAAGAAGGCCTTACTGATCCATTGTTTGATTTGATTAGTAAGCATCCTGAATCGCAGTTTGATTTACTTGAATTTCGTCATGCATTAGAAGGGATTGCAGCTTATTACGCAGCACTGCGCGGGACCAGCACCGATTTTAGCAAAGTAAAACAAAGCTTTGATGAAATTGCCCTAGTTAATGATGATTTACAGCAAAAAGCAAAAGCTATTAATGAATTTCACTTTAGCGTGGCAGAAGCCTCGCATAACGTGGTGTTATTGCATTTAGTTAGAGGTATGAAAGCGCTGCTTGAGCAAAATGTATTGCAAAATTTAACTGTTTTATTGAAAAAGTCAGATATTAGCAGTCAGTTAGCTCAGCACAGGCGTTTATTAATGGATGCCGTTATTGACGGTAATCCAGAACAAGCCCGTTTAGCAAGTAATGCGCACTTAGCATTTATTGAAGAAGCATTGCTTGAAGCAGGCAAAGAACATTCGCGAATTGAACGTAGTTTAAGACGCACCAAACAAAATTAAGTTAATACGCGACTACTTTGAACATACTAAATCAAGTAGCAGTGAGATTAAATTAACAATATTCGTATTTTACACATAAGGAAACCTCCATATGTCTGAAGTCAATAAAATTGACGTAGACGCGCTAGAAACACAAGAGTGGTTACAAGCTCTTGAATCAGTTGTGCGCGAAGAAGGTGTTGAACGAGCTCAGTTTTTACTTGAGCAAGTATTAGAGCAAGCCCGTTTAGACGGCGTTGATATGCCAACGGGTATTACCACGAACTACGTTAATACTATTCCTGTAGATCAAGAACCTGCTTACCCAGGTGATGTAAATCTTGAACGTCGTATTCGTTCAATTATACGTTGGAACGCGATTATGATCGTTCTACGTGCATCTAAAAAAGATCTCGACTTAGGCGGCCATATGGCGTCTTACCAATCATCTGCTGCATTTTATGAAGTGTGTTTTAACCACTTCTTTAAAGCACCAAATGACGTAGACGGTGGTGACTTAGTTTATTACCAAGGTCATATTTCTCCTGGTATTTACGCGCGTGCATTTGTTGAAGGTCGTTTATCGGCGGCACAACTAGATAACTTCCGCCAAGAAGTAGATGGCGAAGGCTTACCATCGTACCCACACCCTAAGTTAATGCCTGAATTTTGGCAGTTCCCTACGGTATCAATGGGCTTAGGTCCTATTTCGTCTATTTACCAAGCACGCTTCTTAAAATACCTAGATGGTCGTGGCTTAAAAGATACTAAAAACCAACGTGTATACGCGTTTTTAGGTGATGGCGAAATGGATGAGCCAGAATCACGCGGTGCAATTTCTTTTGCTGCACGTGAAAAGCTAGATAACCTTTGTTATTTAATTAACTGTAACTTACAGCGTTTAGACGGCCCAGTTATGGGTAACGGTAAAATTATTCAAGAGCTAGAAGGCTTGTTTAAAGGCGCTGGCTGGAACGTAATTAAACTAGTGTGGGGCAGTGGTTGGGATATTCTTCTAGCTAAAGACACAACCGGTAAATTACTACAGTTAATGAACGAAACGGTGGATGGCGATTACCAAACATATAAAGCTAAAAATGGCGCGTACGTACGTGAGCATTTCTTTGGTCGTTACCCAGAAACAGCTGCACTTGTGGCTGACATGACAGATGACGAAATTTTCGCGCTTAAGCGTGGTGGTCATGAACCGTCAAAATTATTTGCTGCATTTAAAAAAGCAGAAGACACGAAAGGTCGTCCAACTGTAATTCTTGCTAAAACTGTAAAAGGTTACGGCATGGGTGAAGCAGCTGAAGGTAAAAACATTGCGCACCAAGTGAAAAAAATGGACATGTCGCATGTTGCACATTTACGTTCACGCCTTGGTCTTGATGATTTAGTCTCTGAAGAGCAACTTGCAGAGCTGCCTTACTTAGAGCTTGAAGAAGGTTCGCCTGAACATAAATACCTACATGCTCGTCGTGATGCACTTAAAGGTTATACCCCTAAACGCATTCCACGCTTTAGTGAAAAACTGACATTGCCAGAAGTAGACGCGTTTAAACCGCTACTTGAAGAGCAAAAACGTGATATCTCAACCACTATGGGTTTTGTTCGTGCACTTAATATCTTATTAAAAGATAAAGGCATTGGTAAAAACATCGTACCAATTATTGCCGATGAAGCGCGTACATTTGGTATGGAAGGTTTATTCCGTCAAATCGGTATTTATAACCCACATGGCCAAAACTATACACCACAGGATCGCGATATTGTTTCTTACTATAAAGAAGCGACTTCTGGTCAAGTATTGCAAGAAGGTATTAATGAGTTAGGTGCAATGTCGTCATGGGTTGCTGCTGCAACGTCATACAGCACTAACGATTTACCAATGATCCCATTCTACATTTACTACTCTATGTTTGGTTTCCAACGTGTTGGCGACATGGCATGGATGGCGGGCGATCAACAAGCACGTGGTTTCTTATTAGGTGCTACTGCGGGTCGTACAACGCTAAATGGTGAAGGCTTGCAACACGAAGATGGTCACAGTCATATTCTTGCTAATACGGTTCCTAACTGTATTTCATACGACCCAACTTACGCGTTTGAAGTAGCGGTTATTGTACAAGACGGTATTCGTCGTATGTACGGTGATGACCAAGAAAATATTTACTACTACCTAACGCTTATGAACGAAAACTACCATCAGCCAGCTATGCCAGAAGGCGCCGAAGAAGGTATTCGTAAAGGTATTTACAAGCTTGAAAGTTACGAAGGTAAAAAAGCCAACGTACAGCTATTAAGCTCAGGCACTATTATGACTGAAGTACGTAAAGCCGCTACGATTCTAAGCGAAGAGTATGGTATTGCGTCCGATGTATTTTCTGTAACGTCGTTCAACGAATTAACACGTGATGGGCAAGATGTTGAACGTTTCAACATGCTTAACCCTGAAAGTGAGCAAAAAACAGCGTATATCACAAGCGTATTAAACGACTCTGTGACTGTTGCAGCAACGGATTACATGAAAAACTACGCAGAACAAGCGCGTTCATTCATTCCAAGCAGCAACTACAAAGTGTTAGGTACAGATGGCTACGGTCGTTCTGATAGCCGTGAAAACCTACGTCGTCACTTTGAAGTGAACGCAAGCTACGTTGTTGTTGCTACGTTATCTGAACTTGCTAAACGCGGTGAAGTTGAGAAGTCAGTAGTTGTTGAAGCACTTAAAAAGTTCAACATCGACACTAACAAACTTAACCCACTGTACGCATAAGAGGTTTGCAATGAGTATTGAAATTAAAGTACCTGATATTGGTGACGACGAAGTAGAAGTAACCGAAATATTAGTAGCAGTTGGCGATAAAGTAGATGTTGAGCAATCATTAGTAAAGGTTGAAGGAGACAAAGCAGCAATTGT
>NZ_PNDU01000359.1:0-2340 GCF_005886635.1 Pseudoalteromonas sp. S558
CAGGTTTTGATCCTGGCATTCCCAGGTTCAAATCCTGGTATCCCAGCCAACTTCTTCTACCAAGAAAAGTTGGATATAAGAATCACTCTAGCTTAGAGTTAAAATTAGCAAATTAGTGATGCGGGAGTGGCGGAATTGGTAGACGCGCTGGATTTAGGTTCCAGTAACTTAGGTTGTGAGAGTTCAAGTCTCTCCTTCCGCACCATGTTCTTATTAAGAACTAAAATTAATTCAAATTTATAGTTGGGATATCGCCAAGCGGTAAGGCACCAGGTTTTGATCCTGGCATTCCCAGGTTCAAATCCTGGTATCCCAGCCAATTTGTTAAACAATTTTATACCTCCTCATAAAAATATTTTTTAATGAAATCATCAATACCAATTGGCTTACTATAATAATATCCTTGTAGATAATCACAATTCATTGATATTAGTGCATCTTGTAAATATTCATTTTCAATCCCTTCTGCAACAACCTTACAGTTAAGTCTATTTGCTAAAAATAACGTTGATTCAACAATCGCGTAATCTGCAATCTGTGTCAGCATCTCTTTAATAAACGACTGATCTATTTTTATTTGGCTAATTGGTAATTCTCTTAAGAGTGATAACGAAGAAAACCCAGTACCAAAGTCATCAATACTAAACTCAAAACCATGTGCATTTAGTTTGTACATCATACTGCGTGCTGTATCTATATTAGTCATCATTGCACCTTCTGTAATTTCAAACATAATAAAATCACTTAAAGTCGGATCTAAATTAATTAACGGCTCTATAAATTCATAAAAGTCTAAGCTCTCTAAGTCCCTTGTTGAAAGGTTGACATGTAACGAGCCTTTAAACCCTGCTTTTTTGAGTTTTTTTAAATGCTGGATTGTTTCTAACACCACCCATTTTGATATAGCTAAAATTTGCCCCGTTTGCTCCGCCGTTTTTATAAATATATCAGGGCCAATGAACGTGCCATCATTTTGTGGCCAGCGAATTAATACCTCTGCGCCATGCATATCATCGTGTTTTGAAGCAAAGATGGGTTGTAAAAAAAGCTCGAACTCTTGGTTTTTTAATGCTCTTTTAATTTTTGTCGACATATTAAACAAATCGTCTGCTCGTGCACTCAAATCGATGAAATAATTAACAACCTGTTGCTGTGTTTTTTTTGCTTCATGAAGAGCTAAATCGGCTTGCTTAAATAACTCGTTTGTCTGCATGCTGTCTTTTGGGTAGTCGCTCACTCCTATTTTTAAGTAAACTCGTATACTTTGCTCATGAATAGAAAACGGGTTTGCTATAGCGTCGTTAATTAAGCGTATGCAGTTAATATAAGCGTGTTGAGAAACCGCATTTAATACCACAGCAAACTCGTCGCCACCTATTCGATACAATTTAGCAAATTCAGATAAATACTGGCTAAGGACTTTAGAAAACAAGCATAATAACGAGTCACCAAAGCTATTACCATAAGCATCGTTAACGCGTTTAAAGTTACTCAAATCGATCAGTAATAAAATGAAAGGTTCGTTGCATTCTATTTTTTTATTAACAACTTTAAAAAACTTTTTCCGATTAGGAAGGTTTGTTAGGCTATCGTGCTCTGCTAAAAAACGCTGATGTTCAGCAGAGCGTTCAATTTCTAAAATGCTTTTTAGACTTAGCCGAATAACCAAATAAACAAATGCACCACCTCCTAATAAAATAACCGAGACGCTTAACGCTATAGATTGATTAACATCATTATTAACAAAGTAATAAAGTACCCACCAGTAGCCAAAAATAAAGCACACAATAAAAACAAGTAATAAACCCCAAGCAAATCTATTTGTTTTTGTGCATATTTTTAAGGCCGGCTTTATGCTTACAGCTAAAAGTAACACTCCTACTGAAATCATAAAAATAAATAAATTGTCCACACACACTCTTTTAATACGCTTTGTTATCTATTTATTATGGCTAATAAAACAGATAACGGAATAAAATACATAAAAAATGTGGGGGATATCAAGGAGAAACTAAGCGCTGTTGTGCTTTTAGGATTGGAATTTTTTCTATCTTGAAGAATCTAATCGCGCCGTAAGATTTGTAATCGAAAGGGCTTAGTAACTGCTCCTGCGTTATTCTTATATCAATCTGCTTATATATGGGGTCTATTTAACGTTTAGAAAATTACAGATTTATGCAAGTTGGTATTAATGCTTACGTCCCTGTAAGCATTAATCGGCTCACTGTTCATGAGCAATTAATTGTATCTATCGTTGAGCATGCTTTATTAGGGTCTGTTGATCTTTGCGGATTAAAATTTGTTCAAACTAGGGGCTATTTAATCGCGGCGCGAGGTTTG
>NZ_PNDU01000036.1:0-3754 GCF_005886635.1 Pseudoalteromonas sp. S558
ATTTTCAGTGAAAGCAAGGCGAATTTACGCGTCAATAGCGGGCCTATTGCAAGTAAATTCAACGCAGTTAGCGCTGAAAATAGCTGCTTGAGATAGATTTATTATCCAGAGTTCAGGTTATTTAGCTATTTAAATACATCGATCTATAAAAACAGCTTTGTTAGTAAAACAATGATCCCAATAAATTGACTACCCAGATCAATAAATAAAATGATCTAAAAGTCTAAAACTACATTTTGTAAATTTATCGTAAATCACTTTTTTACTGACTCAAATATTAAAAAGATTTTAAGAATATGACGTTAATGAGTTTTTTTGTCACTATTTTGTGTTTTTTTTACCATCATTTTAATTTACACGTTACACTTTCATAAAAATGTCATACTTAGTCATAATAATGAAAACTAATTCGATAGCCTAAGAGATAAATTGGAATGTCACGTAAAGTACTAGTCGTAGATGACGAAGCTCCTATCAGGGAGATGTTAGTTTTTGTTTTAGAGCAAAATGGATTTCAAGCAATTGAAGCAGAAGATTACGACTCTGCTATTGCAGCCATGGTAGAGCCGTACCCAGATATGGTTTTACTTGATTGGATGCTACCTGGTGGTAGCGGTATTCAAATTGCTAAAAAGTTTAAGCAAAACGAACATACCCGCCAAATCCCAATTATTATGCTTACAGCCCGTGGCGAAGAAGAAGATAAAGTACGTGGCCTTGAAGTAGGTGCAGATGATTACGTTACCAAGCCGTTTTCGCCGAAAGAATTAATGGCGCGTATTAAAGCGGTTATCCGTCGTGTGTCACCAACCTCGCTAGAGGAAGCTATAGAAGTGCATGGCTTACGTTTAGACCCTATTTCGCATCGAGTTACCTCAGAAGGGAATGAACTTGATATGGGGCCAACTGAGTTTAGATTACTGCACTTTTTTATGACTCACCCAGAGCGTGTTTATAGCCGTGAACAACTACTTGATCATGTATGGGGCACTAATGTTTATGTAGAAGATCGAACGGTTGATGTGCATATTCGTCGCCTGCGTAAAGCAATTGGCCCGTTAGGGCATGATCGCTTGGTGCAAACTGTACGTGGCGCGGGCTATCGTTTTTCGAGTAAACTATAATATATTGAAAAAAGAAACTTATTTGTAACGTACGTGTGTATTACTACTCTAAGGTAAAGTGAGTGTATGTATCGAGTTGTTAATAAGCAGGCGTTAGTAAAGCGTCTGTTTATCTATTTTTTACCCTTACTACTAATTGGTGTGCTAGTTGGCGCACCATTTTTGCTTTTATTTTTAGGATCTTTTTCCCTCCTTATTTGGCATTACCATCAACTATACCGTTTGAGCGATTGGCTTTTAAATCAGCGCAGTTTTAATCCGCCTGAAGGTGAAGGCGCGTGGGAACAAGTATTTGAAGGCATTTACCACCTGCAACATCGCAACCGTAAAAAACGTAATGAACTTGCCGATTTAATTCGTCGTTTTCGCGATGGAGCTGAAGCCGTACCCGATGCCGTTATCGTATTACAAAATGATTTAAGTATTGTCTGGTGCAACCAATTAGCGCTTAAAGTACTTGGTCTGCAGTGGCCAACCGATCATGGTCAACGGCTTGATAATTTAATTCGTGAGCCTAAGTTTGCTAAATACATGCACAAAGGTGAATTTGACGATGCTCTCGAACTTGATAACGGGCATGCTGTAGAACAAATACTTGAGTTTAGGGTTATGCCGTACGCAAGCACTCAGCTTATGGTTGTGGTGCGTGATGTAACGCGGTTGAAGCAACTAGAACAAATGCGTAAAGACTTTGTTGCCAATGTGTCGCATGAGCTACGTACTCCGCTTACGGTCGTTACGGGCTATCTTGAGATGATGGATAGCGACATGATGCCGCCACCGGCTATGTGGGGTAAAGCGCAAAAAACCATGCTTGAGCAATGTAAACGCATGGACAGTTTAGTGAGTCAGTTATTATCGCTTTCGCGTATTGAGGGCGCACGCCGTCAAGATAACGACAAAGCGATTAATGTCCCTCTGCTACTTAGTTATATTAAAACCGAAGCGCAATCAATCAATCAGGATAAAGGACACGAACTGATTTTTGATATAGATGACAGTTTAGATATTAAAGGTTCTGAGGATGAGCTGCGTAGTGCGTTTTCTAATTTAGTATTTAATGCAATTCATTACACAAAGCCTGGCGGTAAAGTAAACGTGTGCTGGGAACGTAAAAATGATCTGGCGTGTTTTACAGTAACCGATAATGGTGATGGCATTGCACCTGAGCATATTAACCGTTTAACTGAACGTTTTTATCGAGTAGATAAAGCACGCAGTAGAACAACGGGAGGGTCAGGCTTAGGCCTTGCAATTACAAAACACGTACTAACCCGCCATGATAGCCAGTTAAATATTACTAGCGAATTAGCTAAAGGATCGTGTTTTTCTTTTTGTTTTTCAATAGATAAGATAGTTCCATTAGCTAAAGAAATAGCTTGATAAGTAAAGTCATAAAAGTGTCACTTAAGAGTAATCTAACTGTCATGTACTCACTTTAGAGTGGGCAACAGTTAGAAAATGGAACGAACAAACCGGAGAATCCACCATGAGATTTAAAAACTTAGTTGCCGCAATGGGTGTGGCTGTTACAACTTTCGTATCTGCACAAGCAGTTGCACTAGACAAAGATATCCCTGAGTACCAAAAAATTAGTGGTGTTTCAGGTAACTTTTCATCGGTAGGCTCTGACACTCTAGCCAACATGATGACGTTCTGGGCTGAAGAATATAAACGTATTTACCCAAATGTAAATATTCAAATTCAAGCCGCAGGTTCATCTACTGCACCACCGGCATTAACCGAAGGTACTGCTAACCTAGGTCCAATGAGCCGTGCAATGAAATCAAAAGAAATCGAAGCGTTTGAAAAACGTTACGGTTACAAACCAACAGCAGTTCGCGTAGCTATTGATGCACTTGCTGTTTACGTACACAAAGATAACCCAATTGAAGGTCTTCGTATTGACCAAGTAGATGCTATTTTCTCATCTACTCGTAAGTGTGGTGCTTCTGAGCAAGTAAATCGTTGGAGTGAAGTTGGTTTAACAGGTAACTGGGCAGCACGCGATATTCAACTTTATGGACGTAACTCGGTATCAGGTACATACGGTTACTTTAAGAAAAAAGCATTGTGTAAAGGTGATTTCCGTAACAATGTAAATGAGCAACCAGGTTCTGCATCAGTAGTACAATCAATTTCATCGTCACTAAATGCAATTGGTTATTCTGGTATTGGTTATAAAACATCGGGCGTACGTACAGTGCCACTTGCTAAAAAAGGCGATAACTTTGTTGATGCAACACTAGATAACGTTGCTCAAGGTAAGTATCCACTGTCTCGCTTTTTATATGTATACGTGAACAAACACCCAAATAAACCGCTATCACCTATGGAAGAACAATTTTTAAGAATGGTACTTTCAAAAGATGGTCAGCAAATTGTAGAAAAAGATGGGTATGTACCACTATCTGCAAAGTTAGTTAAAGTAGAACTTAAAAAGCTTGGTTTAAACTAATACCAATTGCATTAAATTAGTGAGTTATTATAGCGATAAGAAAATAGCGCAATAACAAGGCTAAAATTATGATACATAGTTGTTCTATGTATCATAATTTTTAACGTAGTGAGTGAGTTATTTAATACGCTAGAATGATCATGTTTTTAATAAAATTGTTATAATTTTTATT
>NZ_PNDU01000360.1:0-4679 GCF_005886635.1 Pseudoalteromonas sp. S558
TTTTCAACTATAACTAATGAATAATTCCAAGAGGTTGTAGTGAAAATTAATGCTCGCCCAAGGAAAATACTAAATTATCAGACAGCTGAAGAAGTCTTTATTAATTAGTGATTTAAGGTTTGGTGCACTTGGAACCTGAATTCGGGTTTCATAAGGTGTTTTGTAGCCGTATCTGACTATATTATCTAGAGTAGAAAAGTACTTAATTAGCGCATGCTTATGATGCGCTAATGCAGTCAATGGCTATTAAGAGTCACAGCCTAATTTGGTTTTCAAAGCCTTTACTATAACTGGGTCTACAAATTCGCTGACATCACCGTTGTGACGTGCCACTTCTTTAACAAGTGTTGAGGAAATAAAAGAGTTTCTCTCTGCTGGGGTTAAAAATACACTTTCTAAATCGGGGTTGAGGCGGCGATTCATATTAGCGAGTTGAAACTCGTAATCAAAGTCAGACACCGCTCTAATTCCACGAATCAATACATTGGCGTTATTATCTCTTGCTAAATCTGCCAGCAGCCCTGAAAAACCAATTACTTTCACGTTATCTAAATGACTTAAAATGGTGTTGGCCAGCTCCACACGTTCCTCAAGACTAAAACAAGGTTTTTTACTTGGGTTATGCGCAATAGCGACTAATACGGTATCAAACATTTTTGCAGCACGCTGAATAAGGTCAGTATGACCGTTTGTAAGCGGATCAAAAGTGCCAGGGTAAATTGCAGTTATGTTCATAATATTCACTATTTATTATTTTAACGTTAGTTTAACAGTGTTTTTTGCACAAATCAGCAATTGCAAATAGCAATACTTCAAAGGGAATATGTGGGGTGGGAGTGTTATATGGTAGATATTTGTTTATACTGCATAGCCTCTTTTTTAGTGTAACGTAGCCCTTAGATAATTTGAGTATTAGCATATGAATACCAAGGACAAAATAATACACACCAGTATTTCGTTATTTAACGAACAAGGTGAACGTGCAATATCGACCAATCATATTGCGTCACATTTAGGGATGAGCCCTGGTAATCTTTACTATCATTTTAAAAATAAAGAAGACATTATTCGTCATATATTTGCACTTTATCGTGATCATTTAAGCACTCACTTTAAACCAATTAATAAAGACGATGATGCTTTTAGCCATTTAACAGCCTACTTAGACTCGTTATTTGAATTGATGTGGCGATATCATTTTTTTTACGACAATCTAGGTGATATTTTATCGCGAGATGCCTATTTAAAGCAGGCCTATATTGACTTTCAATTAGAGTTATTAGAGCAGGTGCGTAAGATTATTCTTGGTTTACGTGATAGTGAAATGATTGCTATAGATGAAGAAGATGCTATTGAGCTGGCTCACACACTAAAGCTTACAGTAAGTTTTTGGACGCCTTATATTAAAGCGCGTAGATTAAGTGGGACACTGTTAGAGCAAGATATTTATCATGGCATTTTAAAAGTACTGACATTATTTAGAGCTTACAGTACGGATAAAAGTATTAATAAGCTTAATCAGTTAAGAGATAAATACACTGAGTTAGCACAACATGCCCAAAGTGATATCTAACGATTGAGTTTTGGTTATTTCCTAGACGCTGAATTTTTTGTTATAATCGCGCGCCAAATGTCTGGGAGCGCGAATTCCCGCAGTCTAAGAGTGAACTATGCTTAAATTTATCGTCAAACTACACCCTGAAATAGCCATTAAAAGCCGTTCAGTCCGTAAACGCTTTACTAAAGTGTTAGAAAATAACATTAAGATTGTATTGCGTCGTGTTGACGAAAAAGTACAAGTAAGAAATAACTGGGATAATATTTCAGTGGTTACCAAGCTTGAAGATGCACAAGTTCGCCTTGAGTTTATCGACAGCCTTAAACGCATACCTGGCATTGTTCAGTTTATTGAAGTAACCGAAACGCAGTTTGAAACACTAGATGATATCTATCAAAAAACCATCGCTTTAGTTGGTCATACTATTGTAGGTAAAACCTTTTGCGTGCGTGCTAAGCGCATAGGGCAACACGACTTTACCTCAACTGATTTAGAGCGCTATGTTGGCGGTGGATTAAACCAGCACATTGAAGGCGCAAGCGTTAAACTTAGCCGCCCAGAAGTAACAATACGCCTAGAAGTAAAAGACGATAAAGCTTACATTGTTTCGCAAACGCATTTTGGTATGGCGGGCTTCCCGTTGCCAACTCAAGAAGATGTACTTTCGCTGATGTCTGGTGGTTTTGATTCGGGCGTAGCAAGCTATCAAATGATTCGAAAAGGCGCGCGTACACACTTTTTATTCTTTAATTTAGGTGGCGCAGCGCACGAAATTGGTGTTAAACAAGCAAGCTATTTTTTATGGAAAAAATACAGTTCAACACATAAAGTTAAATTTATAACTATTGATTTTGAACCCGTTGTCGCTGAAATTTTAGAAAACGTTGAAAACAGCCAGATGGGTGTCGTGCTGAAGCGTATGATGATGCGCGCGGGGAGTGTTGTAGCGCAAAAGCTAAACATTCAAGCACTTGTTACCGGAGAAAGTATTGGGCAAGTATCTAGTCAAACATTAGCTAATTTAAGCGTGATTGACCGTGTTACTGAAACGCTTATTTTGCGCCCGCTTATTCAAAATGACAAACAAGAAATTATTAACCTTGCTCGCCAAATTGGTACCGCCGAAATGGCCGAAACGATGCCAGAATACTGCGGTGTTATTTCTAAAAAGCCGACTGTTAAAGCCAAAATTGAAGTAATAGAAGCCGAAGAAGAAAAGTTCGACTTTGATGTGCTTGATACGGTGGTAGATAATGCACGTATAATGGATGTGCGCGATATCGATGTTGAGGCTAAGCAAGAGCTAAAAGAAGCTGAGTCAGTTGCTGATTTACCTGCGGGCGCGGTTGTTGTTGATATTCGCTCGCCAGAGGAAGAAGACGCATCGCCACTTGAGATAGACGGAGTTGAAGTTATACACTTACCATTTTTTCGCTTAGCAACTAAGTTTGGTGATTTACCAAAAAATACGGACTATTATTTATATTGTGATAGAGGCGTAATGAGCCAGCTACAGGCACTTATGTTGCACGAGCAAGGCTTTGATACCGTAAAGGTTTATCGTCCATAAAAGTTAAAAATTGATATAAGCGTGGTTTATACCACGCTTTTTTTTGCCTGAATTTTAGCTAATAACTGATTATTATAGGGGGTTTTAATATTATAAACTTTACCCTGTTCATTAATATAACCACACATTGCTGTTATTTCAGTTGGCCTCTCGTTAATCACATCTTGTTGCATGGAAGAGTAATTTTGCGCTGTTAGTTCCATTACGTTATAGGCTGTAGTTAGTGCATTAATTAAAGGAATATTAAGGCCTTGTGCTTTTGCAATGTTACACGCTTCAGTGAGTAAATTGATGATCATTGAATTGTATTGGGGATCGCGAAGTTGGCCATTTTTAACGTTATGTAATGCACTTAATGGATTTATGGCAATATTAACGAATAGTTTCTCGAATCGTAGTTGTTGTATGTTGCTTGTAGCGTGTAGCTTTGGAATACTTTTTAAAGTGTTAGCCATAGTTGATATGTTTTTAAGTGCTAAACTATTGCAGCCACCAATTACACTTTGGCCTTCACCGGTATGTTGCACAATGTATTGATTCGATTTAAAGCCTGCCATACTTGTTGTTAAAAAGTAGAGAGCTTGGCTTGGGATTAATTCTGACTTTAATTCTTCAACATTACCCATGCCATTATGTGAAAGTACTATATTTGTGTACTCAGTTAAGTAAGGCTTTACCTGCTCAAACGCGCTTTGCACTTGAAAAGCTTTCACAGTCATTAATATCACGTCAAATTTTGGTTGTGCAGCTAGTTGATTTAGTGAGATGAAGCGGGCATTTATTTTTTGTGAGGCACTGTTTTTACGACTATAAAAGCGCGTATTATTTGTAGCTTTACGTGTTAAAACATAAACGTTGTGTTGGTTACTTAAAAAATGACTTAAAAGTAAACCAATTGCACCATCACCAACAACAAGAATATTAGTCATAAGGATTCTTTTTGCGAGGAGTAAAAATCACTCTGAGTAAAAAATAGCTAGCTGCACCTGCAAAATCGGCAATAAAATCACCTATAGATGCTTGCCTGTAAGGAAGGGCATCTTGCATTATTTCGATGCAAGCGCCATAACCTGCTAGTAACAATATTTGTGCGTATAAAGGTAGCTTAAATGCCTTATCCATTATTATGGCAAGTACGAAAAAAATCCCAAAGTGAGCTACTTTATCAATATGAGGGAATAAATTTGTAACCCCTCCTTTTATTTCTTTGGCAAATAAAAAGGTAAACGCTACGATACTGATCAAAAAAATTGCTTGATAAACACGCCTTGTCACGACAAATCCTAAAATCGCTTAAAAAAGAGACCGAAGTATATCAAACTAATTTAGTATCGCACCTGAACAAGATGCAGAAAAATGTAAAGATTTATTATTTTAGCGTTATAATTGCGGCATAAATTAAGATTATACCAATTGCATTAAATTAGTGATCTATTATAGCGATAAGAAAATAGCTCAATAACAAGACTAAAATTATGATACATAGTTGTTCTATATAAATAATTTTTAACGTCGTTAGTGAGTTATTTAATACGCTAGAATGATCATGTT
>NZ_PNDU01000361.1:0-11089 GCF_005886635.1 Pseudoalteromonas sp. S558
AAAAAATTTTTAACGACGTTATAGTGCAATTTAATTCGTTAAATTGATCAAAGATTTATGCAGATTGGTATTATAACCTTAAATTAAAAAACAGTAATTTGAGAGTTAAATAAATAGTTTATATTTTTGTGGATATCCCTTTTCGCACTGCGTACGCGCGTCAGCAAGCTTAACGCCTACAACTTGTACTCATCTTTTTGAGTAAAGTATCTGGCATAAAAAATCCCCGCTTATGCGAGGATTTTACAGTCTAAATTAAAAATCAAATTCTTTATAAAATAGAATTACTGACCTTTAACTTCTTTTAAACCGTTGTACGGTGCTTTATCACCTAATTGCTCTTCAATACGTAGCAATTGGTTATACTTAGCAACACGGTCAGATCGGCTCAATGAACCCGTTTTAATTTGACCTGCCGCAGTACCCACGGCTAAATCAGCAATGGTTGAATCTTCTGTCTCGCCTGAACGATGAGAAATAACAACCGTAAAACCAGCGTCTTTAGCCATTTTAATTGCAGCTAACGTTTCAGTTAAAGAACCGATTTGGTTAAACTTGATTAAGATTGAATTTGCAATACCGTTGTCGATACCACGTTTTAAAATCTTAGTGTTTGTTACAAATAAATCATCGCCAACTAATTGGATTTTATCACCCATTAGTTTAGTTTGGTGTGCAAAGCCATCCCAATCAGATTCATCAAGACCATCTTCAATAGATACGATTGGGTACTGCTCAGTTAGATCTTTTAAGAAGAAGTTAAACTCTTCAGAAGTGAACTTTTTACCTTCACCTTTAAGGTCGTAGATATTTGCTTCTTTGTCGTAAAACTCAGATGCAGCACAATCTAGTGCAAGTGTAATGTCTTTACCTAGCTCGTAGCCTGCATTTGCAACTGCCACTTTAATTGCAGCAAGTGCAGCTTCGTTAGATGCTAGATTTGGTGCAAAACCGCCTTCATCACCCACAGATGTTGAGTGACCTTCTGCTTTAAGTACTTTTGCAAGGCTATGGAATATTTCAGCGCCCATGCGTAGTGCTTCACGAAAGTTTTTAGCACCAACTGGCTGAACCATGAACTCTTGAATATCTACCGAGTTATCTGCGTGTTCACCACCATTGATGATATTCATCATTGGCAGTGGCATTGAGTAAACACCGGGTGTACCGTTTAAATCAGCAATGTGTTCGTAAAGCTCAACTTTTTTAGATTGTGCAGCGGCTTTAGCTGTCGCAAGTGATACAGCTAAGATTGCATTGGCACCTAATTTTTCTTTATTTTCAGTACCATCTAAATCCAGCATCACTTTATCAACAGTGCTTTGCTCTAATGCATTTTGACCAGCTAAAGAGTCAGCAATTTCTTTATTAATATAACCAACTGCTTTTAATACGCCTTTACCTAAATAACGAGTTTTATCACCATCACGTAACTCTAATGCTTCGCGAGTACCTGTAGACGCACCAGAGGGTGCTGCAGCACGGCCCCATGAACCATCAGCTAAATGTACATCAGCTTCAACAGTTGGGTTACCACGCGAGTCCATAATTTCGCGACCAATTACTTTTACGATTTTTGACATCTTGATTCCTCTATATTCCCAAAATGGTGATTTCAACTAACTTTACTATGCTTTGTATAGTTTATACCAATTGCATTAAATTAGTGAGCTATTATAGCGCTAAGAAAACAGCTCAATAACAAGCCAGAAATTATGACATATAGTTGTTCTATATGAGTAATTTTTAACGCAGTGAGTGAGTTATTTAATGCGATACAATGCTCATGCTTTAATAAATTGGTATTAGTCAGCTCTTAAAACAAAAGAGGCCGTGCAATATGCACGGCCTCTTTTAAGTTACGAATTCGCTTTTTGATGGATATGAGCTGCTGCTACAAACCCTTCAAATAGCGGATGACCATCACGTGGTGTTGACGTAAATTCCGGATGGAATTGCGCGGCAATAAACCAAGGGTGATCTTTATTCTCGATAATTTCTACCAGTTTTTTATCTTCCGATAAACCAGTAAAGCTTAAACCTGCTTTTTCTAGTTGCTCTACAAAGTTATTGTTAACTTCGTAGCGGTGGCGATGGCGTTCAACAATTTCGTCACTACCGTATACTTCATGCACTTTAGAACCAGGTGTTAAGTGACATTTTTGTGCGCCTAAACGCATAGTGCCACCTAAGTCAGATTTTTCGCTGCGTGTTTCAACGTTACCTTCTGCATCTAACCACTCCGTAATTAAACCCACGACCGGTGCTGCTGATTTTGCATTAAATTCTGTTGAGTTAGCATCGCTAAGGCCTGCAACATTTCGTGCGTATTCAATTAGCGCAACTTGCATTCCTAAACAAATACCTAAGTAAGGCACTTTGTTTTCACGGGCATATTTAGCCGCTAATATTTTACCTTCAACACCACGACCACCAAAGCCGCCTGGTACTAAAATGGCATCTAAATGCGATAGTAACTCAACACCTTTACTTTCAAGATCTTGTGAATCTACATATTCAATATTAATTGTTAAACGGTTTTTAAGACCTGCATGCTTTAATGCTTCATTAACCGATTTATATGCATCTGGTAATTCAATGTATTTACCGACCATACCAATAGTCACTTCACCTGTTGGGTTAGACTCTTGATAAAGTACTTGTTCCCACTCTGCTAAATCAGCCTCTGGTGGATCTAGGTGGAAACGACGACATACAAAGTTATCTAGCTCTTGCGATTTTAAAAGCGCTGGAATTTTATAAATGCTGTCTACATCTGGTAATGAAATAACCGCTTTTTCTTCTACGTTTGTAAATAATGAGATTTTTGCACGTTCATTATTTGGCAATTTACGGTCTGAACGACAAATAAGAATATCTGGTTGAATACCGACTGAGCGTAATTCTTTTACAGAGTGCTGAGTTGGTTTTGTTTTCACTTCGCCCGCAGGGCCTAAAAATGGCACTAACGTTAAGTGAATAAATAGCGCGCGTTCACGGCCAATTTCAGTTCCCATCTGACGAATTGCTTCAATAAACGGTTGTGACTCTATATCACCTACAGTGCCGCCAATTTCTACAATTGCAATATCATAACCTTCAGCACCGTCGTAAACACGTTGCTTAATATCGTTAGTGATATGTGGAATAACCTGAATAGTTGCACCTAGGTATTCACCTCGGCGCTCGCGACGTAATACGTCTTCATATACACGGCCTTGTGTGAAGTTATTACGACTTGTCATTTTGGTGCGAATAAAACGTTCATAGTGACCTAAATCAAGGTCAGTTTCTGCGCCGTCTTCTGTAACGTAAACTTCACCGTGTTGAATTGGGCTCATTGTGCCTGGGTCAACGTTGATGTAAGGATCCAGCTTTAAAATAGTAACATTTAAACCACGGGCTTCTAAAATAGCGGCCAGTGAAGCTGCGGCAATACCTTTACCCAACGAAGAAACAACTCCGCCAGTAACGAAGATAAATTTTGTACTCATGCGAACCCTAGAATATCAGGAATTAAAAGGAATATAACACCCAAAGAAGAGCCTAAGGGTATATCATCAAGACGGGGCGAAATTGTACCAAAACACGGCTTATCAATCCAGCTAAAAATAGTAAATGTGCGCACAAAAAATGTGCATAATTTTATTACAATTTTTTAATCGCATCCCATGCCCGATCCATTTCTTCAAAGGTGGCAGTATCTAAGCTTTTGCCTTGCGCGTTTAAATATACTTGCACCTTCTCGAACCGTGCTGAAAACTTGTCATTAGCGCTACGAAGCAGTTGTTCGGGGTCTCGTTTAACATGGCGTACAACATTAACAGTAGCAAAAAGTAAGTCGCCGAGCTCTTCCGCTGTGTGATCAGATAACGGATCATGTTCGATCGCTTCTTTTACCTCAAGTACTTCTTCGCTCACTTTATCAAGCGCACCATGATATGTTGGCCAATCAAAACCAAGAGAAGCCACACGTTGTTGGATTTTTTTAGCTTTACTTAAACTTGGCATATTAGCTGGAATATCTTGCCAAAAAGAAGGAGATTTTGTTTGTGCTCTAGTACTGCGTTCTTGTGCTTTTATTGCTTGCCACTGCTGTGATAATTGCTCGTCTGTTAGCTCTTTTTTATCATCAAATACATGCGGGTGACGACGAGTGAGTTTGGTGTTTAGTTGCTCAATTACATCGCTAAAATCAAATAAGTTTTGTTCTTGGGCTAATTGCGCATAAAATACGATTTGAAATAACAAGTCACCCAATTCACCTTTAAGCTCACCTAAGTTGCCTGACTCAATACAGTCAGCCACCTCATAAGCTTCTTCTAATGTATGCGGCACAATAGATTTAAAATCTTGCTTGAGATCCCACGGGCAACCATTTTTAGGATCTCGCAGTGTTTTCATTATGCTAAGAAGTTGCGTAAGCGCTGTATTATCATTCATGTTTAATGACCACGCTTGGCGTCATGAACACCTTCTATTTGATGCAATTTCGAAAGAACACGGTTGGTCCCCGATAAATCATGCACTTCTATTTGCATAGTAAAAATTGCTAATTGATTATCCGTTACCGTGTTTACATTCATATTAAGTACGTTTACTTTTTCGTTTGCTAACACTGAGCTTATATCGCGTATCAACCCAGAGCGGTCGGTGGCTTCTATTTTAATACTCAATGCGTACGAGCCGTTTATATCATCAGACCAACTAACAGAAAGCACACGCTCAGGATGCTGCTCTTTTAAGTTATTAAACGAATCGCAATCATCTTTATGTACGCCAATACCACGTCCTTGAGTAATATAACCAATAATTGCATCGCCAGGTACTGGACGACAACACTTAGCCACGTGGCTCATTAAGCTACCAACGCCATCCACTACAATGCCATTTTTATCGCCGCTTACTTTAGTCGGATTTTTAAAACGTATTACCGGCTCGTCTTCTGTACGATCGGTAACAAAGTTAAGCATTTGATTTAGACGCACATCTCCCGCGCCAATGGCAACCATTAAGTCATCAAGCTCTTTAAAATTAAAACGCTTAATCGCCGGTGCTAAGTCTTTATAATTTAAACCCAGCTTTTGCAGCTCGTTATCAAGAATATCTTTACCCGCACTGAGGTTTTTATCCCGATCGAGTTGTTTAAACCAGTGATGTATTTTAGCTCTAGCACGCGACGATTTGATGTAACCTAATGAAGGGTTTAACCAATCACGACTAGGATTAGGTTGCTTTTGGGTAAGTATTTCTACTTGATCCCCAGTTGTAAGCTGATGCGTAAATGGCACTATTTTGCCAAACACTTTAGCACCAATACAACGATGACCAACGTTCGAATGAATATAGTAAGCAAAATCAAGCGGTGTTGCGCCGAGGGGTAAATCGATAATATCGCCGCTTGGGGTAAATATGTACACGCGGTCTTCGACTACTTGATTTTTAAGCTCTTCAGCTAAATCGCCACCATCAACGACTTCTTCTTGCCATTGCAGTAGTTTACGCAGCCAGCTTATTTTTTGCTCATAACCGGAGCCACGTCCAGGCAGTGCACCTTCTTTATATATCCAATGCGCTGCAACACCTAGCTCTGCATCTTGGTGCATATCGCTGGTGCGAATTTGTATTTCTACCGTTTTACCTTCAGGGCCAAATACCACGGTATGAATAGATTGATAGCCATTTTGTTTGGGCGTAGCAACGTAATCATCAAACTCTTTATTAAGATGACGCCAATTAGTGTGCACAATACCCAGCGCACCGTAGCAATCTTGCAAGCGTTCAACCACAATTCGCATAGCGCGAATATCAAATAATTGATCAAACTCGTAATTTTTTTGCGCCATTTTTTTATAAATACTGTAAATATGCTTGGGACGGCCATAAACTTCAGCTTCAATACCTGCCTCACTCAAACGGCTTTTAACTTGCTCCACCATATCTTCCATATAAGCTTCACGCGCTAAACGTTTATCATCGAGTTGTTTAGCTATACTTTTGTATATATCTGGGCGTAAGTATCTGAACGATAAATCTTCAAGCTCCCATTTTAGTTGCCCTATTCCTAATCTATTCGCTAATGGGGCAAAAATATCAGCGGTTTCTTTGGCTGCAATAACACGGTCTTCTTCATCGGCATCTTTTACGTTGCGTAAATGACATACCTGCTCAGCCAATTTAATAACCACCGCACGTACATCCTCAACCATGGTTAACAGCATTTTTCGAATATTATCGACTTGAACTGACCCTTTACCTTGATGCGATAAGGTACTAATTGTGGCCATTTGCGCAACACCTGTTAAAAGTATTGCCACGTTATTACCTAGCAACTCTTCAACGGTGTCGAGCGACACAACATCATTTAAAAAATACGGTGTTAAATACGCAGTCGCTAACGATTCGGCATCAAGGTTTAGCTCAGCCAAAATTTCAACCATTTCAATGGCTGTATTTTGTTGCTTTTCGTTGTTGCAGTTTACACACAGTGCTTGCGCCTGATTAAGAAATTCAGCTTTTTCAGCAGACAACCCGAGTGCTTTTAGACGAGTGGCAAAATCGCCCGTTTCATCTTGTTGATGCGATTGACGTGTAGCTACCATAATGCGCTTTACCTCCGTTGAAATAACGCCATAGTTTCAATATGCCCTGTATGAGGAAACATATTCATTAGCCCTATTTTATTAAGATCAAAACCTGCTTGCGAAATAATAGCGCTGTCACGGGCTAAAGTAACAGGGTCGCAAGAGACGTATAAAATTGTTTTAAATTGCTTTAAAGGTAACTGCTCTAATACAGCCATTGCACCAGTACGAGATGGATCTAATACGAGTACATCTAAATCTTTACTAAACCACAGCGCATTTTGAATTTTTTGCGTTAAATCAAAACAATGAAACTGCGCATTTGCAATAGAGTTAGTTTGCGCATTTTGCGCCGCCATTGCAACCGCTGAAGTAACCCCTTCTACACCCGTTACTGTTTTTGCTTGTTTTGCCAGCACGAGCGAAAAGTTGCCAATACCGCAAAATAAATCCAAGATATTTTCATCGCCATTTAAATTAAGCCAATCTACTGATTGCTTCAGCATAGCTTGGTTAACTTGTGCATTTACTTGGATAAAATTATCTAAACCGAATTCAAACTTAAGATTAAATTCTTCAAGATAGTAAAACGGCATTGCTAAATGCGAATGCTCAATGACATCACTCTCGCCTTGCCATACAATGTCATACTTATAATGCGAAGCTGCCTGCTCTACTAATGCTTTAAACTCATCAGAAATCACTTTTGTATGACGAATAATAACAAAGCTATGGTCATCACTTTCGCACAATTGCAGGTGGCTTATACTGTGCAGCGGCTTATATTGATTAATTAAATCATCAAAAAGTGTAAATATATCTGCGAATGCCTCACTTAACACGGCACATTGATTAATACTTACAATATTTTTTGAGCCGCTTGCTCTGTAGCCCACACGCATTTTTTTAGCCGCTTTATCAAACATCACAGCAATACGCGCACTGCGCCTATAGTGTGTTGATTTACTTAATAACGGGGTTTGCCAGTTTAAGTTTTTTTGTTTTGCGAACTTTTCAAATAACTGATTAACCGCAGTTTGTTTTTCAGCAACCTGTTGGCTTGCCTCTAAATGCTGTAATTGGCATCCACCGCAATGAGTATAGTGTTCACAAAAAGGGGCTACTCGTGCATCACTTGCTTTAATAACCTTGTGTGTAATTGCACTACTATAACGCGCTTTATCATCAACAAGCGTTGCTTTTACTTGCTCACTTGGTAATGCACCGCTTACAAAACACACTTTGTTATTGTATTTTGCGATACCACGTCCTTGATGATCCATTGCAGTAATATCAAGCACTACTGACTTTTGTTGTAGTGGCTTTTTTTTTGCTTTAAAAATTTGTGCCATTTGGCATTACCTTAAAATGATTATAGGTTAAAACAATAAATGTACTGCTATAGCAGAGGCTTTGAGAATAGGTGTTGAAACGTATATACTCGAAACATACTAATAATGATAAACGTTCCCATTATGACTAAATTAGGCTTACGCGATTCTGTTTTAACACTGACCCTGATCCCGACGGTGATCATTGGATTATTGCTTGGTGGTTATTTTACAATAAATCGTTACATTGAGCTTGATGAAATTTTATATCAGCAAGGCGCCACAATTTCTGAGCCTCTTGCAATTGCGCTAGAGCAACCCTTATTTGAAAAAAACAAACAACTGCTCAGTCGCTTAATTAGCTATACGCACAATAAACATTCGCCAACGGTAAAATCCATAGCTATTTTTGATAATAATAACCAATTAATAATGACCAGCAACTATCACCGCTCTTTTGATAAGTTGATTAATCAAAAAGTGATGCAAAATTTAAATACAACTCAAATACAAGTTTCAGAAAAATTAGTTACTTTTTTCACTCCAATTATTAACCACTCCACCCATGATTCAAAATGGGATCCATCTGCATTTCACTCTCCGTTAGGAACGGTTATTTTACAGCTAAACAAAGACCAAGCTGTAATAGGGCAACAGCAAGCATTACTAGTGAGCGGTATTGTCATTATTTTATCTTTGATATTTGCCGCTATTTTAGCATTTAGATTAAGCCGTATGTTTATGACGCCGCTTAATAAGTTAGTACTCGCAACCGACAAGCTTGTTGAAGGAAAAAGAAGTACCGGCCTAAACGAGAGTATGATTGGCGAGTTTGAATTACTTCGAGAAGGTTTAAATACTATTGCCCATACTATGGTGATGCAAAAAGATGAAATGCAAAAAAACATAGATCAAGCAACCAGTGACTACCGTGAAACACTAGAACAATACGAGACTCAAAATATTGAGCTCACAATGGCAAAAAAAGAAGCGCAAGATGCTAACCGTGTTAAATCTGATTTTCTAGCCAAAATGAGTCACGAATTGCGCACCCCCTTAAATGGGGTAATGGGCTTTACTCGCCAACTTTATAAGACGCCACTTAATAAGCATCAAAAAGATTACCTCGATACAATTATGCTTTCAGCCAATAGTCTAATGACCATTATTAGCGATATTTTAGACTTTTCTAAATTAGAAGCCGGCGCAATGGAACTTGAGTCAATTCAGTTTCAATTACGAGATGCTGTTAACGAAGTAATGACGTTGCTAGCACCAAGTGCTCACGATAAGCAGCTTGAGTTATCAATCTATATAAACTCACAAGTGCCTGATGATTTAACTGGCGACCCTACTCGCTTTAAACAAATACTCATTAACCTCTTAAGTAATGCCATAAAATTCACCGAAAAGGGCTCAATTAAAGTCGATATAAGTTACCGATTACTCGATGAAGAACGCGCATCGGTATTAGTCGCCGTAACCGATACCGGCGTAGGCATCCCAATGGATAAGCAAGATTCTCTATTCACTCCATTTGGTCAAGCCGATTCAAGCATAACGCGTAAGTTTGGTGGAACAGGCTTAGGGCTTATTATTACCAAGCATATTGTTGAAGCAATGAGCGGGCGTATAACACTCAACTCAGCGCCTGGTAACGGAACATGCTTTACTTTCAACAGCATATTTAGATTACCCAATCATGTATTCACAAATGATTTGCCTAGTAAATCGCTTGTTGGTAAGCGTATTTTATATTTAGAGCCTCACGAACACACGCATCACGCAGTGTTGTCGTTATTAACACAATGGCAAACCAACGTTACCGCTTGCTTTAACGAAACAAGCTTTTTAGATGCGATAAAAAATCAAGAGTTTAAATACGATGTTTGCTTAATTGGACACATGGCGTCTGTTGATGACATGCAAAGACTAAAAAGCTACGTTAAAGCAGTGCGCGACTCAACTGATTACTTGTATCTAATGCTAAATACTGTTTCGCATAATATGCGTGAAGCATTTATTGGCAGTGGTGCAGACGCCTGCTTAAGTAAGCCTCTCAATCATCGCAAATTGTGTGAAGTGCTGGCAGCGCCTTACCGCCTTGATCACCCTGTTCATAACATCGAACAAAATGAGCAGCAGTTACTGCCACTTAAAGTGCTTATAGTGGATGATAATGATGCGAACTTAAAACTAATTTGCACCTTACTTGCAGAGCAAATTGAAGCAATGGACACAGCTCATAATGGCTCTCAGGCCTATAGTTTGAGCAAAAGTCATAAATACGATGTCATCTTTATGGATATTCAAATGCCGATTATGGACGGCATCACGGCATGTAAACTAATACAAGAATCATCATTGAATGAAGATACCCCTATTATTGCCGTCACAGCTCATGCACTGCATAGTGAAAAAGAACAGCTGCTTAAAGATGGCTTTAAAGGCTACCTAACAAAGCCAATTGATGAAGATATGTTAAGACAGATTATTAGCGATCACAGCCCACAAACACCAATCAATCGCGATAAAAGTAAAAAGAATACTCCACAGAGCCCTGCACCATTTGAAAGTAATCGTATTGACTGGACTCTTGCGTTACAGCGCGCAGGTGGGAAAAGTGAGCTCGCGTTAGAAATGCTTAATATGCTGTTGTTAAGCGTACCAGAGACCCTTAATTTACTCATTAAAGCTATTGATGACAAAGATTGCCAGCAAGTACTCACTATCGTTCATAAATTTCATGGTGCATGTTGCTACACAGGCGTGCCAAAGCTTAAATCATTAGCTGAAACAATAGAAACATCACTTAAAAGTGAATGTACTTTAGATAATATTGAGCCTGAGCTTTTTGAACTGCAAGATGAGCTTGAAAATTTATTGATTGATGCAAAAATTAATGACAAAAGCAAAAAAGACGCACTATAAGTAAGCGCGTCTTTTAAAAAATAATTAACCTGAACTCTGGTTAAGATATTTACTAATATATTGAATCATAATGATATTTAAATTTATTTTTCTCTAGCCAGAGATTTTCAGTGAAAACAAGGCGAATTTACGCGTCAATAGCTGGCCTATTGTAAGTAAATTCAACATAGTTAGCGCTGAAAATAGCTGCTTGAGATAGATTTATAAATCAGAATTAAGGTAAATTTGTTTGTTGAAATTTAT
>NZ_PNDU01000362.1:0-19314 GCF_005886635.1 Pseudoalteromonas sp. S558
ATTTTCAGTGAAAACAAGGCGAATTTACGCGTCAATAGCGGGCCTATTGTAAGTAAATTCAACATAGTTAGCGCTGAAAATAGCTGCTTGAGATAGATTTATTATCCAGAGTTCAGGTTATTTAACTTATTTAAAAAGCGCAGGAGATAACATGCCGCTCTATAATTTTTCGTTTGGCTCTAATATGTCATCTAATCGTTTATTAGCGCGTTTACCTAATGCTAAACGAGTTGGAACAGCGGTTCTTAAAGGATATGAACTTACGTTTGACATGTTATTTAAAGATGGCTCAGGTAAGTGCAGTATTTGCCCAAGCGCTAAAAAAGATGAACTAGTTTATGGTGTTATTTATGAGATTAGTGATGCCGAAAAAATCATTTTAGATGGCATTGAAGGCGCCGGCTACGACTGCGTAGATATAACCCCAACGCTATTAACAGGTGAAACAATAAACGCACATTGTTATATAGCAAATACGCACGACAGCGATGTGCTCCCATATGACTGGTACATAAAGCATGTTCATCGCGGAGCACTTGAAGCCGGCGTACCAAAAGCATACAGTGATGCTATATTAAATCGTCCACAAAAAAGCGATACCAATCAAGCACGCGCAGCCCTTGAGTTTGCCGTACATCAACAATAATAAATAGGATTGATATGAAATTAACCCAACTAGCCACAATTGCTTTATTAGTAGGCACTGCCTTTAATAGCTCGGCACAAGTAGACACCGACAAAATTGATAACGTGATCAAGGCGTCAATGGCACGTTTTGACGTGCCTGGAATGGCGGTGGCTATCGTTGAAAACGATAAAGTGATATTTGCTAAAGGCTTTGGTGTCGTTAATCTTGAGACCAATAAAAAAGTAAATAAAGACACCTTATTTGGTATTGCTTCAAACACGAAAGCGTTTACTTCCGCTGCACTGGCTAAGCTGGTTGATGAAGGTAAATTAAGTTGGGACGACCGCGTTATTGACCGCTTACCAGAATTTAGGTTGTACGACTCATATGTAACACGCGAAATGCGTATTCGTGATTTATTAAGCCATCGCAGTGGGCTCGGGCTTGGGCAAGGCGATTTAATGATTTGGCCAAGCACGGATAAGCCCGTTGATGAAATTTTAGCTGGATTAAAATATTTAAAACCTGCGAGCAGCTTTCGTAGTAAATATGCTTATAACAATTTGATGTTTGTTACCGCAGGCGAAGTGGTTGCACGTGTATCGGGTATGAGCTGGAACGATTACATCGAAAAAAACATTTTACAGCCACTGCATATGGATAATTCACGCGCCGGCTTTTCACGTATTCCAAAAAGTAACACTAACTGGGCAACAGGCCATATTCCTATGGATGGCATGCTTCATCCATTTTTTGTGAACTACCTTGAGGACTTTAGAGGCGCAGGCGCAATTGCATCAAGCGTAAGCGACATGAGCCAATGGCTTCGTACGCAATTAGCAGGCGGTAAAATGCCAAATGGCGAGCAGCTCTTTAGTGAGCAACAGCAAACGCAAATGTGGCATCCACATATTACGTCTATTGCATCTAAAAGTGCGTTTGAATCATATCATCAGCAATTTAGAGGCTATGGGTTAGGTTGGAGTATTGAAGACTACCATGGCTTTAAAAAGTTAGGTCACGGTGGTGGTATTTTAGGAATGGTATCGCAAGTAACTCTGCTACCAGGGAAAAAGCTCGGTATTGTTATTTTATCTAACCAACAAGCTTTTAGCGCGCTTTCGGCGGTTACACACGAAGTGCTAGAAGATGCACTTAACCTTGAAGATAAAGATTGGGTTGAAGAGTTAGCTAAAAAACACTTTGAAGGAAAACAAAAAGCGTATGCTAATGCATCCCCAGAAGCGCCCGCTGATTATCAGCCACAATTACCAAATATTAATTACACGGGAACATTACATGATGATTGGTATGGCGACGTCATTGTTGAGCAGCTTGACAGTAAATTACGTATTGATTTTACGCATACTAAGCGCTTAAAAGGCACGCTTGAGCATTACACGGGCAATACATTTATTGTTAAATGGGACGAAAAATTGCTAGAAGCTGATGCGTTCATAACTTTTGATATGGACACAAAAAATAGAGTTAACGGCGCTAAAATGCGCGCAGTATCAACACAAGTAACCGACTTTAGCTTTGACTTTAGAAACCTACAGCTAAAAGCAAAGTAGCTAATAGCTTTGATATTTAAAATGTTGATATAAACCAAAGTCGCAAAGCCACTCGTCGGTGGCTTTGCTATATTAAGTTTTT
This sequence comes from Pseudoalteromonas sp. S558, assembly GCF_005886635.1. Taxonomy (NCBI): domain Bacteria; kingdom Pseudomonadati; phylum Pseudomonadota; class Gammaproteobacteria; order Alteromonadales; family Pseudoalteromonadaceae; genus Pseudoalteromonas; species Pseudoalteromonas sp. S558. The sequence continues at coordinate 2,285 of NZ_PNDU01000362.1, forward strand.
ACACCTCGTAAGGGACTTTTTATGCGTACCGCTGTTATTTCTCATCCTCATTGCCGTAAGCATAAAATGATAGACGACCACCCCGAGTGCCCTGAGCGTCTAGATGCCATAACCGACCGATTACTTGCCAGTGGCGTAGATGTCGGCTTAACGCATTTGCAAGCTCCTAAAGCAGCGCGAGAGCATTATTTACTTGCCCATGACGAAGCTTTAGTTAAACACGTAGAAACCACACTCCCAACCGAGGGGCTCGCTAATTTAGATGGCGATACTTGGTTATGCCCCGATTCGTTTAAAGCAATTGAGCGTGCAGTAGGTGCAGGGGTGTTAGCGGTTGATGAAATACTTGCAGATAAGCTAGATGCCGCTTTTTGCTCAGTGCGCCCACCGGGTCATCATGCTAATAGAGAGTCATCCTCAGGATTTTGTGTGTTTAATAACTTAGCTATTGCCGTTAAGTATGCACAAAGCAAAGGAGTTAAGCGCATTGCGATTGCTGATTTTGATGTACACCACGGTAATGGCACACAAGATATTTTTATCGATGATGGAAATGTGTTGCTTTGTTCGTTATTTCAGCATCCTTTTTACCCTAATACGGCAGTAAAAAATAATAGTCACATAGTTAATTCACCGCTGCCAATAGCCAGTAATGGCGACGACTTAAAAGACGTGTTTACTCAGCAATGGCTGCCAAAATTAAAGGAGTTTAAACCCGAATTACTTTTTATCAGCGCAGGGTTTGATGCCCACTTAGAAGACGACATGGCAAGCCTAAAGTTTGTTGAAGATGACTACATTTGGCTTACCGAGCAATTATGTAAAGTAACAAGAGAAAGTGGCTGCAAAGGGGTTATATCGTATTTAGAAGGTGGCTATGCGCTATCAGCGTTGGGTAGAAGTGCTGTAGCGCATATAAAAGTGCTTACTGAGATTTAATTGTGCCGCGTTTTATAGCTCAAGTAAGTTAAATGCCTGCTCAACGGTCAGGGTCGTTATTTTACTTAAACAACAATGCCCTTCATTTAATAAGTAACTTGTTGTGATTACAGCAAGTTGCTCTGCGCTTAACGACTCTCGCGGTGTATTGTCTAAAGTGCAGTACTCACCACATTTATTAAGTATAACCACATCAGCTAAATCGTTTGTTGTAACGCTGTGCAAGTGCTCTTCACGCTCTTTTTGTGTGTGCGCTATTTCAAGCTCATTATAAACAATAAGCAACTGTGGAAATTGATTAAGCATTTAGCCTACCGTTACTTCGTAAGACGTAAATTTACGAATGTTAATAACGCCTTTTTCGAAAATTAAGTACTGGCCTTTAATACCCTGTAATACACCACTTACAACGGGGTCTTTATCAAAGTTAAATGAGCTGATTTTTGTTGGGTATTCGGTGACTGGAAAGCCTAAATTAACCACATCTTCATCTAATTGCTCTATTGCTGTTGCACCAAATAACTCGCTTAACTCGTTGAGTTTTTCGCTAATTTGTGGAATTAACTCAGCCGCTGCTGCTTTTAAATCAAGTGCTTCGTTTTGGCCTTTTAACATATTGCGCCAATTGGTTTTATCAGCAATAAATTCAGCCAGTGCTACTTCAACTAAGCCTGATTGCAGGCGAGTTTGTACTTTGAAAATAGGCAATGCTTGAGTTGCACCTTGATCAACCCAGCGGGTAGGTATTTGTGTATGACGAGTAATACCGACTTTGAGTCCTGAGGTATTGGCAAGATATACATAGTGCGGGATCATGCAGTTTTCTTCGCCCCACTGTGGCTCTCGGCACGTACCTTGATCGTAATGACAGGTTTCTGGTTTCATTATGCACATATCGCAGCTAGCGAGTTTGCGCATACAGACAAAACAGTGACCTTGAGAATAGCTTTTTTTAGTTTTTTTACCGCAGCTAGAACACAAAATAGTGCCGCTAAAGGTAAGTGTAAGCTCTTTGCCTATTAGTGCGTTTAAGTCTACTAAGTGCTCACCTACGGGTAAGTGGTACTGTACTGGATCGGTTAAGCTCGATTTTAATTTACGCAGTGTGCCTTGCATCTTTACTTGGCCCCTAAAGATGTTAAAAAGAGGAGTCTAACATTTTTAAGCTATATTGGCTTTTTAAGAAATGTAAATAATCGGTGTAAGGCAGTGCTTTGGCATATAAATAACCTTGAGCGTAGTTAGCGTTCATGTCTTTAAGTAGATGATGAATTTCTTGGGTTTCAACGCCTTCTATAGTGATTGATAAACCCAAGTTGTGCGCCATATCAATGGCTGTTTGTACAATAACCTGATGAGTTGGGTTGTTAGGTAGATCAAAAACAAATGATTTATCTATTTTTAGTTCACTAAAGTGATAATTAATTAAATAACTCAACGACGCGTAACCCGTACCAAAGTCATCTAAAACCACTTTAATACCCAATGCGCCTAGGTCATCAACCAATTTAATGAGGGCATCTTGACTATCTACAAAAGCTGATTCGGTCAGCTCAAATTTAAGTAAACGTGCAGGTATTTGATATTTAATTAAAATGTTTTCTACTTTTTCAGCTAAATTATTGATAGCTAAATTTTTAGCGCTTAGGTTTACGCTTATGGTGTGCTCAGGGTAGCCATTTTTTGTAAGCCCAACAATATCTCTACAAGCCTGCTCGATAACCCATAAAGTTAACTCGTTAATAATCCCAGTGTGTTCGGCAAGAGTAATTAGCTCTTCTATAGATAAACTGCTAAATGCAGGATCGGGCCAGCGTAATAAAGCTTCAGCACCACTTACTTGGTTATCAAATAAGTTAACTTGTGGCTGGTAGTACAGTGCGAGTTGATTATTATTTATTGCTTGTTGCAATTTAGCCGCTAAAGATACATCCATCATGAGGTTACTGCCGTTTGAGGATGAACCTATCTGATTTAGGCTGTTTTTGGCGTTTTTAAGTGCCAAATAACCACGCTTTAACCAATATTCAAAATCGTTATTTTGAGCAGCAGAGCTAATGCCTATACTGTAATTAAGTTGCAGATTAAGCCCTTTAATTTCATATTGCTTAGGCAGATTATTAATTATCTTTATCAGTAGCGCTTCTAAGGTTTCTTGATTTTGTGTTTTAGTTGAAATACAGGCAAATACACCGCTATTCAGATCAGCCAATCGAGGGCTTGTATTTAAATTTGTCTCAAGGATTACAAATTGACGTTCGTGGCTTAATTCGAGTTCAAGCTGTTTCGCTACATGTTTTGCCAGTGCATAACCTTGAGAAGGGGTAATAATGGTATTGAGCGAATTGAAGTGACGTATTTTTATTAAACACAAAGTGGTAGAGCGTTCTTGGCCTTGTAATGCCATAAATGCGTGCTTTAGCTTTGAGCTATTAAGTAGCTTAGTTTGTTGAGTGTGTGTGGCGTGGTAGAGTGCTCGTTCACGTTGATAACGCACTCGATCGGCTAATGCCATTGCCATCAATATCACTTCACATAATATGGCGACTAAAAAAGCATGGCGTGTAGTAAAGCTATAAGATAAAAGTCCAGTGAGCTCCATTGGCTGTATTGCAGCACCAAATATTAAAGGTATCCACGAAAGTACATAAAACTTAGCCCATCTAAATCCAGTACGTAGTTTTTTATAAATTAAAATAACACAGACAATATAAAGCACGCCCATCACGCAAAAAAAGATGGGTGCTGATATGTTCTCAGGAATGAATAAGCTACTTATTGCTAATATAAACATAGCGTAAAGTAACGATGTACCCATTTTATAACGCCAGCACTTATCTTTGTGGTAGCGTAAAAACATAATGCAAAAAGACAGTGTAAAAAAAGAGATCGCGTAGTTAGTAAATATAACTTTTTCGTGAATAAATAATTGCCACTCTAAAGGCCATAAGTAGAAACCAAAGCCCAGTACTGCTCCCATCATGGTTATTGCACTAATAATATAACCAATATAAATGAGGTAAACACGGTCTTTTATGCCAAAATAAAGAACCAAGTTATAAAGCGCTGCCATAAGCAAAACGCCCACAAAAATCCCCCAAATACCCGTTTGCGAACGCACTAAATCGATAAATTCTTTGTCACGATATAAGTTAACAGGGGTTTTACTTATACCGATAGTGTCTATTTTGAGAACCAATCGTTGTGATGTTCTACTATCTAACGAAAAACGAATATGCGGTACGCTGTATTGAAATAATGAAAGTGACTCTTCCTTATCGCCAAGCCTGAAAGTGTTAATAATTTCATTGTTTTTTGTTAGGTGATATATAGTGAGGTGATCGACCATAGGGTTATCAAAATGAGCAACTATATTTTCTTTTTTTAAGCTCTTATTTTCTAAATCAAGAAATAGCCAATAATTTTGCTGTGCAAAGCTCCAAGGTATTTCAGAGAATGAATCATGAATAAGAAGATTTGGTTGGCTCACTATATCGTTAAGTGTAAGTGTTTTTTTCTCATCAATGTAATACGCATAATCGAGGTACACCGGTGCCGTTTTATCAATTGTATATCGAGTAGGCATTACAAGGTTTGATGTCAATGTACTGATAATAAAAAATATAAATATCAGAATGGCAACAGCAATTGCATTGTAGCGTAAAGTTCTTAGTTCCAATATTTGCGCACTTTTAAAGACCTTTTAAATAGTGTAGCACTAAAAAAGCGCAGGTAAGCTGCGCTTTTTTAGTTTAATTAACTCATTACACCAATAAGTTTTACTCGTGGGAAGCCTATTGCTCGCGGGCAATGGCACGGTAAGCAATATCTGTACGATATTCCATACCATCCCAGCTAATTTGTTTAACAAGCTCATAGGCGCGCTGCTGCGCTTCAGTAACTGTATTACCGAGTGCTGTTGCGCATAATACGCGACCGCCTGCGGTTACAACGTCACTGCCATTTTGCTTAGTACCGGCATGAAATACTTTTTCGCCTGCGGGGTAATCAACTTGCAGCCCCGAAATAACATCACCTTTTGGGTAATCACTAGGATAACCTTTAGCGGCAAGTACGACACCAACGGCTGCGCGTGAGTCAAACTCAATCGTTGTTTTATCAAGTTCTACACGGTTAGCTGCTTCAATCAATTCAACAAGATCTGACTGCAAACGTAGCATCATTGGTTGAGTTTCAGGGTCGCCGAAGCGACAATTGTACTCAATTACTTTAGGGGTGCCTGTTTCGTCAATCATCAAACCTGCGTATAAAAAACCTGTGTACGGATGGCCTTCGCTTGCCATGCCTTCTACTGTAGGGGTGATCACTTCGTTCATAATACGCTGGTGGATTTCATCAGTAACAACAGGCGCAGGTGAGTATGCACCCATGCCACCCGTATTAGGACCCGCATCGCCATTGTAAGCACGTTTATGGTCCTGACTGGTAGCAAAGGGTAATACGTTTTTGCCGTCAACCATAACTATGAAAGAGGCTTCTTCACCGTCTAAAAATTCTTCAATAACAACACGGCTTCCCGCATCACCAAACGCATTACCCGCAAGCATATCGCGAATAGCGTCTTCAGCTTCACGCTCGTCCATGGCTACAATTACGCCTTTACCCGCAGCCAAACCATCTGCTTTTACAACTATTGGCGCGCCTTTTTCTTTTAAATAAGCAAGGGCAGGGTCAATTTGTTCAAACGTTTGATAGTCGCCTGTCGGGATTTTATGACGTGCTAAAAAGTCTTTAGTAAACGATTTAGAGCCTTCGAGCTGAGCAGCGCCCGCAGTAGGGCCAAAAATAGCCATGTTATGTTCACGAAACTTATCAACAACACCCAGTACTAACGGTATTTCTGGACCTACAATTGTAAGCTCTACTTTATTTTGCTGTGCAAAACTAAGTAAACCCTCTAAGTCGTCAACGTTGATTGCTACGTTTTCAAGTTTAGGTTCAAGTGCGGTGCCTGCATTACCAGGTGCTACAAATACAGTGTTTACTTTGGTGTTTTGAGCGGCTTTGAACGCAAGCGCGTGTTCGCGGCCGCCGCTGCCAATGACTAAAACATTCATGGCGAAAATTCCTATTTAAAGCGGTTTCTTAAATTTCAGCGTCATGCGGTCGCTTTCACCAATGGCTTTATATTTATCAGCATCTTGTTCGCCGAGTCTTAAGCTTGGTGGTAGCGTCCATACCCCTTTAGGGTGATCGGCTGTATCTTTTGGATTTGCATTTATTTCACTGCTTGCTACTAATTCAAACCCTGCTTGTTTTGCAAGCTCTACTACGTAGCTCTGCTTCATATAACCTGACGTTTTTTGATCTTCGTCAGCGCGCTCTTCAGCTAAACGGTGCTCAACTAAACCTAATGTGCCACCTGGTTTAAGGGCTTTATAAAAAGCTTGGAATGCACTTAATGCTCCGCTTTTATCTTTGCCCATGTACCAGTTATGAACATTACGGAATGTTAAAACCATATCGGCGCTGCCAGCTGGCGCAATATCTAAATGTGTTACAGGTGCAAACTCGGTAATTTTAACGTTACTAAAGCGCTCATCGTCAGCTACTTTTTGTTTAAAGCCTGCAAGAGAGCGTTGGTAGTAGCCAACTGATGAATCAGCAGGAAAATGCGCAGCATAATAAGTGCCTTGCTCTTTTAGTGCTGGCGCTAAAATTTCACTATACCAACCACCGCCAGGTGCAATTTCAACAACGGTCATGGTTGGTTTAAAACCAAAAAATGCCAGTGTTTGAGCTGGGTGGCGATATTCGTCACGAGCACTGTTTTTAGTACTGCGCTCACTTGATTTTAGTGAGTGCTCAAGGCTCGATTCGTGGTCATGGCTAAGTGCCATAGTCGATGTCATAGTTAGTGTGGCTACAAGTAGCGATTTTAGCGCAAATTTCATCATCTGTTCCTTCACATTATAATTTTAAATAGGTTATTGAATAGTCAGAATACGTGAATTTATAGCAAACAAAAAGGGCTAAACCAACGTTTAACCCTTTGTGTGATTAGTGGCGGAAATGGCGCATACCAGTAAGTACCATTGCCATACCAGCTTCATCTGCGGCAGCAATTACTTCTTCATCGCGCATTGAGCCACCAGGCTGAATTACCGCAGTAATACCAGCGGCTGCTGCTGCGTCAATTCCATCACGGAATGGGAAGAACGCGTCAGACGCCATAACTGAACCTTTAACTTCAAGGTTTTCATCAGCGGCTTTAATGCCTGCAATTTTAGCTGAGTATACGCGGCTCATTTGGCCTGCACCTACACCAATAGTCATGCCGTCACGGGCATAAACAATCGCGTTTGATTTAACAAACTTAGCGACTTTCCAGCAAAACAGTAAATCTTTAAGTTCTTGCTCTGTAGGCTGGCGCTTAGAAACAACTTTTAAGTCGCCTTGCGTTACCATGCCTAAATCGCGATCTTGAACTAAAATGCCGCCGTTAACACGTTTAATATCTTGGCCTGCGGCTTTACCTGTCCACTGTCCACATTCTAATAAGCGAACGTTCTTTTTAGCTTCAACAATTTTTGCAGCGTCGCTCGAAATACTAGGTGCAATAATTACTTCAACAAACTGACGATCAACAATTGCTTGTGCAGTTGCTGCATCTAGCTCTCGGTTAAAGGCAATAATGCCACCAAATGCTGATGTAGGGTCTGTTTTAAAAGCGCGCTCGTATGCTTGTAGAATATTGCTCCCAATTGAAACACCACACGGGTTAGCATGTTTTACAATTACGCACGCAGGTACGTCAAATTCTTTAACACATTCAAGTGCAGCATCGGTATCTGCAATATTGTTAAACGAGAGGGCTTTACCTTGCAATTGAGTGGCTGTTGCAACTGATGCTTCAGCAATGTCATTTTCAACATAGAAAGCAGCATCTTGATGTGAGTTTTCACCGTAACGCATATCTTGCTTTTTAGTGAACTGCATATTGATAGTACGTGGGAATTTAGTCTCTACAGCAGCTTCCTCGGTGTAATCAGGAACCATTTTACCAAAGTAGTTAGCAATCATGCCATCGTATTGAGCTGTGTGCTCGTATGCGGCAATCGCTAAATCAAAACGGGTCTTATACGTAGTAGAACCATTGTTGTTTTGCATTTCACTAATAACACGGTCGTAGTCGCTCGCGTTTACCACAATTGTTACATCTTTGTGGTTTTTAGCGGCTGCACGAACCATTGTAGGGCCGCCAATATCAATATTTTCAATGGCATCTTCAAGGCTGCAGTTTTCTTGAGCGACAGTATTCGCAAAGGGGTATAAGTTAACTACAACTATGTCGATAGCAGAAATGTTGTTCTCTGCCATTACGCTTTCATCTTGTCCGCGACGGGCTAATATGCCGCCGTGAATTTTAGGGTGAAGAGTTTTTACGCGACCATCCATGATTTCTGGGTGGCCTGTGTGATCTGACACTTCAGTCACTTTTATGTCGTTATCAGCAAGTAGTTTGCATGTGCCGCCAGTTGACAATATATCAACGCCTTGCGCTTCTAGTGCGCGGGCAAATTCAACAATACCGGTTTTATCAGACACACTTAATAGTGCGCGACGAATGGGACGATGAGTATCCATTGTAGTTTGATTTCCTCAGTTAATGAGCTAGCTTAGAAGCGGGCATTTTAACTGATTACTACTCAAAAAACGACTTATAAAGGCTTAATAAGCGTGAGCATTTTGCAATTTGGTTAATAAGTTGTAGGCATAAAAAAAGCACCCTAAGGTGCTTTTTTAATAATTAGCTGTGGTAAATCACAGCCAGCATATTAGTTCATGCCGTATTTTTTTAGCTTTTTACGTAAAGTACCACGGTTGATACCTAGTAAAATTGCTGCACGTGTTTGATTACCACGTGTGTATGTCATTACTTCTTCAAGTAATGGCGCTTCTAGCTCTGAAAGAACAAGGTCGTAAACGTCTTGCACATCTTGACCGTTAAGCTGTTTTAAATAGTGGTGAACAGCTTTTTTTACTGCATCACGCAATGGCTGCGGTTTCTCGTGTGACTGAACATGAGGGTTAGTGATAAATGGAGAAGTCACGTTTTGTTCGAACATTATTAAGTCTCTTTCTTTCTTAGTTAGCTGCTAGTGTTTTAAAGTATTGCTCTAATGCGACGACCTGTGCCTGTGGGTTGTCGAGCGCATTAAATACTCGCCTAAACTGACCATCACTGTCATGGGTTTGCAAATACCAAGATACATGTTTGCGAGCAATTCGCGCGCCCATTGGTTCACCGTAAAACATATGGAGGTTTGTTAAATGCTCCATTAAAATGCTGCGTACCTCTGCAATAGCAGGTGGCTGCATATGTTCACCAGTTCGCAAATAGTGGTCTATCTCCCTAAATATCCAAGGGCGACCTTGGGCGGCCCGACCAATCATAATGGCATCTGCACCCGTATAGTCTAAAACCTGCTTTGCTTTTTCAGGTGATGTAATATCACCATTGGCAACAACAGGGATCGACACTGAACGTTTTATATCCCTAATCGTGGCGTACTCAGCATCACCTTTATACATACATGCGCGCGTACGCCCATGTACAGCAAGTGATGCAATGCCATAACGTTCAGCTATTCTCGCAATCTCTACACCATTACGGTTATCCGGATCCCATCCTGTACGGATTTTAAGTGTCACAGGTATATCAACAGCATTAACGACTGCATCAATAATCTCTTCCACAAGTTCAGGAAACTGTAATAAGGCAGAGCCTGCGAGTTTCTTGTTCACTTTTTTTGCTGGGCACCCCATATTGATATCTATGATCTGTGCACCGTTAGCAACATTGAATTGTGCGGCCTGCGCCATAAGCTCAGGATCTGCTCCTGCAATTTGCACAGCACGTATACCCGATTCACCGCTGTGATCCATACGGTTCATCGACTTTTCTGTTTTCCAAACCCTAGGATTAGACGATAACATTTCAGACACAGCAAGCCCAGCGCCTAAGCGACGACAAAGTTGTCTAAATGGTCTGTCTGTAATGCCCGCCATTGGCGCAACAATTACATTATTCTCAAGTTGGTATTTACCGATACGCACTATATTCAATAGGCCTCTTTTCAAGGGGCGCTAAGTTTACGGTTTTTTTAGCAAAAATCAAAGGCTATAAATTGAACAAAAGTGACTTTTTTTTGCACTTTTCGTATTGACATTTGATAACCGTCTGACGAAGCGGTTTATTTGTGTGAAATTTAAGCTGATTTTGTTTTTACTATAAAATAGGTTTGTTTTTTATTATGTAAAAAAATAGTAAAGCCTGTTAAATACAGGCTTTACATGAGCATTTTGAGTTAATACTCTAAATTGATGTTTTAAGTGAATTACACTTTTTTGGTACCACTGACGCGTGTCCAGTCACCTTCAACAGCAATATTATCAAGTTCAATAAAAGGCGCGTAAATATCAGCAACTGATTGTGCTTGCTCTTCTAAAATGCCTGACATGGCAATTTTTCCGCCTGGCTTTAATAAGCCTAAAATGACACTGTGTAATTCTCGTAGCGGCTGCGCTAATATATTTGCCACAACAATGTCGGCGCTAAATTCCGGCTGGTTTTCAGGAAGGTATACTTCAAGTTTGTCAGCCACACCATTACGGTTAGCATTATCTAGGCTTGCTTCGAGTGCTTGAGGGTCAATATCTATCCCAATCATGCGCTCTGCGCCTAGTTTTATAGCTGCTATACCTAAAATGCCTGAGCCACAACCAAAATCAACAACTGTTTTACCTGTTAGATCTTGGCTTTCTAACCATTTGAGGCACAGCGCTGTTGTTGCATGTGTACCCGTGCCAAAAGCAAGGCCAGGGTCAAGCAGTACATTTACCGCAGTAGGGTCTGGAATATCGCGCCAGCTTGGACAAATCCATAGCCTTTCACCAAATTGAATAGGGTGGAAGTTATCCATCCATTCACGTTCCCAGTCTTTATCCTCAAGCTGCTCAATTTTATAAACTAAATTGTCTTTCAGCTCGTCATGACGTTTTAATAACGCAACGACTGCGTTCATATCGTGATTAGCTTCGAACAAGCCAATGACTGTGGTATCAGCCCAAAATACAACAGTGCCAATTTTTGGTTCGTAAATAGGGGTGTCTTTTGCGTCAATAAAGGTTACTGAAGCGCTACCTGCTTCCATTAATAGGTCGCTTACGGCATCAGCTGTTGCAGCATTGGCACTAATACGAATTTGGATCCAAGCCATGGTTATTTCCTTCAAATAGAAAAAAGGCCGCTATAGCGGCCTTTTTAGTTTATATAGTAGCGCTAAATTATTTAGCGTCTAAAAAGCTTTTCAGTAAATCAGAGCGAGAAGGGTGGCGTAATTTACGCAGTGCTTTCGCTTCTATTTGACGAATACGTTCACGCGTAACGTCAAACTGTTTACCTACTTCTTCTAAGGTGTGGTCGGTATTCATATCAATACCAAAACGCATACGTAGCACTTTAGCTTCACGAGCTGTTAGGCCTGCAAGTACATCGTTAGTTGCGCCACGAAGCGACTCCATTGTTGCCGAATCGATTGGCGAATCAATAGTTGTATCTTCGATGAAGTCACCTAAGTGAGAATCTTCATCATCACCGATTGGTGTTTCCATTGAAATTGGCTCTTTAGCAATCTTAAGTACCTTACGGATTTTGTCCTCAGGCATCATCATGCGTTCTGCTAATTCTTCTGGATTTGGCTCACGACCCATTTCTTGTAACATTTGACGAGAGATACGGTTAAGTTTATTAATCGTTTCAATCATATGTACCGGAATACGGATTGTTCTTGCTTGGTCAGCAATAGAGCGAGTAATTGCTTGACGTATCCACCACGTAGCATAAGTTGAAAACTTATAACCACGGCGATATTCAAACTTATCAACCGCTTTCATCAGACCAATGTTACCTTCTTGGATTAAATCCAAGAACTGTAAGCCACGGTTTGTATATTTTTTAGCTATTGAGATTACAAGACGTAAGTTAGCTTCAACCATCTCTTTTTTCGCACGGCGGGCTTTCGCTTCACCAATGCTCATTCGACGGTTAATGTCTTTTATGCGCTCAATGCTTAAACCTGTTGTTTGTTCAATAACAGATAATTTATTAATGCTGCGAATGATTTCTGGCTTAACTTCTTCAAGTTTAGCTGAATACTTTTCGTTACCTGAAATTTCTAAATCAACCCAAGAAGCGTCTGTTTCGTTGTTAGCAAAGTGCTTAACGAATGTTTTCTTCGGTAATTTAGCAATTTGTACAGCTTGCTTCATGATAAGGCGTTCTTGAACGCGAACTCTGTCCATCATTTCACGCATGTTATTTACCATGCGATCAAACTGTTTAGGTATTAATTTGAAGGTTCTGAAAAGCTCACCGATTTCAAATATGGCAGCTTGTGATTCAGGATGCGAACGACCTTTAGCTTCAAATGTATCACGTGCTTTATTGTATAGATCACGTAAGTTTTCAAAATGAATGCGCGCTTCTTCAGGATCTGGCCCTGTGTCTACTTCTTCTTCATCTTCATCGTCGCCATCAATATCGTCTTTATCATCTTTATCATCATCAAGCTGTTTAGCGCTTAATTCTGAACCAATGTTAGTTGCTGAAATTGGCGCTTCATCTTCATTAGGATCAATGAAACCGACGATAATATCGCTTAAACGCATTTCTTCGGCTTCAAACTTATCCCACTGTTCAAGTAGATAAGTTATCGCTTCAGGATATTCAGCAACAGAAATTTGTACTTGATTGATACCTTCTTCAATACGTTTAGCGATAACAATTTCGCCCTCACGTGTCAGAAGTTCAACAGTACCCATTTCACGCATATACATGCGCACAGGGTCTGTAGTACGGCCGATTTCTTTTTCTACAGTCGCAAGGGCTGCAGCGGCAGCTTCAGCTGCGTCTTCGTCTGTCGTTGTTTCTTGCATCATTAATTCATCAGCATCAGGCGCGTTTTCGCTAACCTTGATACCCATATCATTAATCATGCTTATGATATCTTCTACTTGATCTGAGTCTATAATGTCTTGTGGAAGGTGATCATTTACTTCTGCAAAAGTTAAGTAGCCTTGCTCTTTACCCTTTTGAATCAGAAGTTTTAATTGTGACTGAGGAGTTGGATCCATAGAGATTGTTTCTTCCACTCTGATAAGTTGATACAACAGGCGCCATCATGTAGTTTGCATTTAAGCCAACTAGAATAATGTGACGCAGTGAATAGCACAGTATAACAGCCTAAATCAAATCTGACTAGCTGTTAGTGGCTTTTAACGCCGTCATTAACAAATGACATTCAAGTCTTTCGTCGCTATTGAGACCTTGTGTCTTGTCCTTTATTAATAAGGTCTCTAGTCGATAATTTAAACACTGATCTTCAATAAATTTAAAAGTATTTTTAAAAACAGTCTCTAAACGCTCTTCATTTATCTCATGTTGCCACATTGTGAGCTTAATTAGTGGCTCATAGTCTTCAGTTCCTCTGAAAAATTCAAGCAGCTGTGCGGTGGTAATGTTTTCTTTTTCTAATGCTTGTTCTTGTAAGCGCAACAGTAGGCCGATACCAGCGATATTCATTTGCGCTAAGTCGGGCAAATAAGGAATACTTTTAGCTAGTTGTGGGTGTTGAATTAAAATTCCAATGGCTTGGCGCATCGGTGTTATTTTAAATTTTCGCTCAATAGAATGCTGCTGCTTAGGTGTTTTTAAGCGATTATTAAGCTGCTCGCGTGTTCGACCAATTAAACGACCGAGTTGTTCAAGAATATTTTCTTGGTAAAACTCACTGGGTATTTTTTCGATGAGTGGCAGTGCAGCGCTCAGTAGTTTTGCTTTACCTGAATCAAGCGTTAAATCTATTTCTTGGCTTAATTTATTAAACAATACTTTAGTGAAGTCATCAGCTTCACTTAAGCGTTGTTCAAACAGTTTTTTACCTTCCTTTTGCACTAAGGAATCAGGGTCTTCACCATCGGGTAAAAAAGCAAAGTTTAAGGCTTTTCCATCATTCAAATAAGGGAGTGCATTTTCAAGTGCTCGCCAAGCAGCATCACGGCCTGCACGGTCGCCATCGTAACAACAAATAACTTTATCCGTTGTTCTAAAAAGGGTGTGCATGTGCTCGCTTGTTGTTGCAGTACCAAGTGCGGCTACAGCGTATTCTATACCTTGCTCAGCAAGCGCCACCACATCCATATAGCCTTCAACAATAAGTACATGGTCTAACTTTTTATGGGCTTGCTTTGCCTCGTATAAACCATATAACTCAAAACCTTTATGAAAAATTCGGGTTTCGGGCGAGTTTAGATATTTAGGGCCTTGGTCTGCTTGCATTACACGACCACCAAACGCAACCACACGTCCGCGTTTATCGCGGATTGGGAACATTAAACGATCGCGAAAAAAATCAAACTGTCTGCCTGGTGTTTTTTCTGAAGCGAGCTTTAGTTCAACCAATTGTTCTTTTTGATCTTTATTGCGACCAAGTTGAAGGCATAAACCATCCCATTCACTAGGGGCGTAACCAATCATAAATTTCTTAACTATTGCACCGCTTAAACCACGGCCTTTAACATAGTCAATTACTGCCGCCGAATTGCTGTGGTGTTTTAATTGATGCTGATAAAAGCGCGCTGTATGGAGCATTAAATCGTAGTCAGAGCGTTTTTGCGCTGCGGTACGTTCTGGCGCTGAATTTGTGCCTTGTTCTCGAGGTACTTCTAAATTAAGCATGCTGGCTATTTCTTCAATAGCATCAACAAATTCAAGTTTTTCGTACTCCATCACAAACGAAATAGCGTTCCCGTTAGCACCACAGCCAAAGCAATGATAAAACTGTTTATCTTGCGATACAGTAAACGATGGGGATTTTTCGTTATGAAATGGGCAACAAGCTTGATAATCCTTACCTGCTTTTTTTAGACCTACTTTTGAGTCTATCAGGTCGACAATATCGGTTCTGGCAAGTAAATCATCTATAAAGTTACGTGGGATCTTTCCAGCCATTAGTAAAATACAGTCCTGAAATAATAAGAAGAATAACGAATATGAAATTTACTTTTTTATACTTGCTTGATGCAAGATATAACATGCTTTAACTTACCAAAATGATAGCTAAATAAATAGGGAAGCTATCAATAATTTCATTTTAAAGTGGTAAAATTGATGCATTTTTATCAAAGCTAAAAACAAAGAAACCGAGCACAAGGCTCGGTTTACTTCAATCATACTATAATGTATGCGGGCGTATTAGGCAGTTAATCGTTGCTTAATTAAACCAGAGATTTTGCCCATATCGGCGCGACCTTCAGCTTTGCTTTTGATTATACCCATTACTTTACCCATGTCTTGCATACCTGCTGCGTTAGTATCAGCAATAGCCGTGTCAATGAGAGCAATTATTTCTTCTTCACTCAATTTTTGAGGTAAAAAAGTTTCAAGCGCTACTATTTCATTGGCTTCAATATCAGCTAAATCATCACGCCCAGCATCTTTGTACTGAGTGTAAGAGTCACGACGTTGTTTAACAAGCTTCACTATAACGGAGGTAATGTCTGCGTCGTCTAGTGTTATTTGCTCGTCAATTTCACGTTGCTTGATTGCAGCAAGTACCATGCGAATAGGGTTAAGACGTTGTTTGTCTTTGGCTCTCATCGCATCTTTTTGCGCATCTTTTAGCGTTATTAAAAGGCTCATTTATACAAGACCTAATATATTAGTATAATTTAACGCGGCGAGCGTTATCACGAGAAAGTTTTTTCATGTGACGCTTAACAGCAGCAGCTTTTTTACGCTTACGCTCAGCTGTTGGTTTTTCATAGTGCTCGCGACGACGAACTTCTGAAAGGATTCCTGCTTTTTCACATGAACGCTTGAAGCGACGAAGTGCTACGTCAAACGGTTCGTTCTCTCTTACTTTAATTACTGGCATTAAAAATTCACCTACCTAAATTATGAGCGTTGCTCAAGTTGATCAAACATTGATCAAGTGGTTCAAAAATGGTGCGGTATTGTAATCCGAAGCAACACCACATGTAAAGGACAATATTAACAGAAACGCATCATGTAAAATAGTTTTAATTTGCTTGGCGCTGATACAACCTACAGAATACTTGTCCAGCTTTCTTTTCTTTAAGTAACAACCAGTTACTAGGCGCTTCAAATGACTTTAAGTCACTTTCTACTTCAACATAAATTAAAGATTTTGAGCTGAGCCATTGATTTTTTTCTAAAAAAGCACAGCTAGTTTGGGCTAAGTTTTTACGAAAAGGGGGATCAACGAAGACAAGATCAAAAGGGTCATTTAGATTTTTTTGTTCCAAAAACGATAATGTGTTTGTGTTTTTTACGTGCGCATTTTGCAATTTCAAAGTCGTTATATTCTGCTCAAGCTGCTTTGCGGCTGATGAATCAAGCTCAATAAAAGTAGCACTTTTAGCAAAGCGGGATAACGCTTCAAACCCTAAGCCGCCGGAGCCGGCAAAGCAATCGAGCACGTTTGTATCTCGTGTATCTTGCATTAACCAATTAAAGACCGTTTCTTTTATGCGGTCTGTGGTCGGGCGAAGACCTTGTACGTCTTTTACTGGGAGCTTTCGACCTCGAAATTGACCACTTATAACTCTAATAAAGCCATCACTTGATGTGTTGGTTTCTTTATTTTTCGCTGTTTTATTTCTCATTTAGCTCACTAAAAAATGGTATCTGGGATCTAGCTCAGATAATATTACAGTAGATTACGTATAGCTTCATTTTTCAACCGCATTAAAAGTGTTACTATTTAACACTTATGTTTTGAACGGTTGTTTGGCTGGCAAATATTGCTGAGCATTTCCAAGCTATTTTCAAATTTTAGTTTATCAGATTTTTATAAGTGGTTATTAGCAAGTATGGCAAAAAAAAGTAAATTCCTGTCTTGGTTAGGTTTTGGTAAGTCAGATGAAAAACAAACAAAAGAAACTAATAACCAACAAACGTTGGCCGAACAACAAGAAACGGAGCGTTTAGAGCAAGCATGTGTTGAAGCTGAAAAAGCAGAGGTTGAGCGTTTAGAGCAAGCACG
>NZ_PNDU01000363.1:0-2063 GCF_005886635.1 Pseudoalteromonas sp. S558
CTCTATAACGTTATTGAAAGTGAGCCAGTACAACGTCCTATCTTAGTAAAGGCTTATTTAGACGCTTGGTATAAGCTAGAAGGAAGTCTTGATTACCATTTAATGGATACCGATGCCTATATAGGTTACTGGTGTTGGGAGGCTGCCTTAGTGGTTAAGCTTTATGATATTGACGATAGCAGTTTTATTGATCATGAATATTACCCCAAAGATCTAGTACATTGGCAAGGTAACGAAAATAAGTGTAAAAGTAACGATGCGAAGTGTTTGAAAGAATAAAATTTCACCAAGATGACTCGTTAGCTAAAAAGATTGGATTCACAAAAAAACATTGGACTAAAGTAAAAGGATAATAAATGATGGATTTTTCACCATTCCGGATAATAGTCTCGATGTTAGGCAGCACCCCACTTAATGATGAAGCGTTATTTACTGAACTGTTAGATGTCATTGAAAGCTACCCTGAATTTGCGCCTCAGTTTTGGAGTTTAGAAGAGCGAGGCAAGCTGCCTTACAACCGCGATAATATATTAGATAAAATAAAAACCGTAGAGTATGGGAGTTATGCGGATATTTATTTAAAACGTAATAAAGCGGCAAAGTACTGTGGCAGTATTGATGTCGGGCCAAAACAATATATAGAATTTGAATTTGATCCAAAACTCAATAGTAAGCATTATTCTGCCTTATTTGAGTTTGCAGACCGATTGGTGCAAGTATTTAAGCCAGATATCGCTTCTGTACATATTCACACACCTGTTTACCCTAGGCCATTCGAGTCATCAGAGCACAAAAATTCGAGAATAGTGAGCAGCACTGCTTCACTAGCACCTGTCTATTACTTTAATGTTGGCCCTAAAGGATTAGCAATGCGCACTTATTTTGGCCCGCATTATGTTAAGCAGTTTGGCCAAGAATTATTACTGAGCACTCCAAAAACAAAAAAAGAGCTTCAACCTTGGGGCGGCATTCGTCTTGACTTATCAAAAACGCCTTGGGAGCTAACAGAACAAGCGCTTATAGAGCATTGGCAAACAGCCATGGCACATCTACGCCCTGCTAAGGTGTTTGCTGATTTGGACGTTTATCAAAATAGGAAATTCAAATATACAAAGGCCGAAAACTGCACCATTGGTGGGTTAAATTATGTCTAAAGAGGCTGCTTTAGCGCAGTTGGATGCTTCACGAGCACAAGATAACGTAAAAGGTGTTGATATTTCAGGGCTTGATTTAACGCAATGCGATATTAGTGAAACATCGACTGAAATGCTCAAAGGTGAACGCGTTATATTACGTGGTGGTATTTTAGATTTAGCTTATTTTTTAGATGCCGACTTTACAGCCGCTAACCTTGAAGGGGTAAGCTGCAATCAAACGGCGTTTTTTGATTGTATTTTATATCAGGTTATTAGCCCCAATGCGGACTTTAGCTACGCCAAGTTATCGGCGAGCAGCTGTAACGAATCTGACTTCTCCTCTTGTGAATTTGACTACGCAAACTTGTGGGCTTCAATGTTTGTTGACAGTAACTTAAGTGATGCAACAATGTCTTATGTAGAGGCTGCTGATGCCTGTTTTGATGACGCAAATTTAACGAATGCCGACTTATCAAACGGAAATTTCACAGGAACCGTGTTTAGAAAGTCCAACCTTACAGGTGCTGACTTAAGCCATGGTAATTTTACAGATTGTGATTTTACCGGTGCTATTTTAACTGATGTATGCTGGGATGGCGCTATTTTAAAGAATGCTAAATTTGATATAGGTACTCAGCCTAATAAATAGTATGGAAATACCTATTTTAATTGGTAGGCAATAGAAAAAAGTTATCCATTTTTATTAAAGCCGTGGGAACAGGTTTTGCTCGTTGCCCGAATTCAGGTTCTAAGTGCACCAAACCTTAAATCACTAATTAATAAAGACTTCTTCAGCTGTCTGATAATTTAGTATTTTCCTTGGGCGAGTATTAATTTTCATTACAACCTTTTGGAGTTGTTCATTAGTTATAGTTGAAAAATCAGTTTTCTTTGGGAAATAACGCCTGATCAGACCGTTTGTATGTT
>NZ_PNDU01000364.1:0-2360 GCF_005886635.1 Pseudoalteromonas sp. S558
AGCAGGGTGTCTTATGGCTATCGACAGAATAAACTAGACACCCACCCAAATTTTGCTGTTTGGCGTCCCGAATTCATTATGCAAGTGCACCATTAAACAAAATACAGCTGATGATATGGTTAATTTACAAGATAAATCAGTCCTCGGCAGTGATAACTTAACTAAAAAGCAACGAGAGCACTTCAGAGCTGCGATAGATACACCTCAAGATACCGCAGATGATGCACGATTTAAGCGTAATGTTGTAAGTAGGCACAATCGCGAGTTACCACCAAAAACACGTGAAGACTGGAGTAAATCAAACGAAACCGCTAAGAAAAATAGAGCGCTCGGTCAACAAAATGAAAAAGCAGCTCGTGAAGCGTTATCAAAGCATAAAGGAGAGTCGCTAGTTGATAATAACAATGCAGTAGCTAGTGGCGGCAAAGTACAACAACGCAGTGGTAACTCTTTAGATTATAAAACTCGCCCAGACAGTTTGGGCGATACCATTGTGCATGAGCACAAACATTTTACGGCTGAAAACAGTAACCCAGTCGTTTATAATACCAAGCAATTAAAAGAGCAACGCAAAGCATTCCCTGATAAAAAACATATGCTGACTATGTCGTCAGATTTACCCTGCGAAAATGGTGTGCCACCTTGTCGACCATCGTCAACAATTAAAGAAGAGAGTGAAGTGTTGTATTATGATAATGACAAGAAAACAATCACCCATAAGTGGAATGTGAAAAAACAACGTTGGAATAAAGTAAAAGGAAAATAATGATGGATTTTAAACCATTTCAAATACGAGTCTCTATGCTGGGCACAAACCCGCTTAACGATGAAGCTTTATTTACTGAACTATTAAATATAATTGAAAGCTACCCTGAATTTGCACCGCAATTTTGGAGCTTAGAAGAGCGTGGTAAATTACCGTATAATCGCGATGATATTATCAATGTTGTAAAGGGGGTTACAACAAGGATGACGTGTGAAGAAATTTATTTAAAGCGTAATAAAGCTGCTAAGTATTCAGTTAGAATTGCGGTAATGCCAAGGCAATATATTAGTTTTGAGTTTGATCCAAAACTAAACAGTAAACATTACCCTGCGCTATTTGAGCTTGCGGACCGATTAGTGCAAGCATTTAAACCAGACATCGCCTCAGTGCATGTTTTTAGACCTTACCCTGATGAGCCGTGGGAAAGCGAACGAGACGAGCATATCGAAATGATGGGTGAAGCCGCTTACTTAGCGCCCGTCGATTACTTTAAGGTTGGCCCTAAGGGGTTAGCAATGCGCACTTATTTGGGCCCGCATTATGTTAAGCAGTTTGGCCAAGAGTTATTACTGAGCACACCAAAAACGCAGACAGAGCTTCAACCTTGGGGTGGCATTCGTCTTGATTTATCGGCAGCACCTTGGGAGTTAACTGAACAAGCACAGATTGAGCATTGGCAAACCGCCATGGAACATTTACGCCCAGCTAAGGTGTTTGCTGAGATGGAGGTTGACGTTGAGTATTGTGATATAGAGTGCACAAAAGCCGAAAACTGTACCATTGGTGGGTTTAATTATGTCTAAAGAGGCTGCTTTAGCGCAGTTGGATGATTCACGCTCACAAAATAATGTTACGGGTGTCGATATTTCAGGGCTTGATTTAACGCAATGCGATATTAGTGAAACATCGACTGAAATGCTCAAAGGTGAACGCGTTATATTACGTGGTGGTATTTTAGATTTAGCTTACTTTTTAGATGCCGATTTTACTGCCGCTAACCTTGAAGGGGCAAGCTGCAACCAAACGGCGTTTTTTGATTGTATTTTATATCAGGTTATTAGCCCCAATGCGGATTTTAGCTATGCAAAGTTATCGGCGAGCAGCTGTAACGAATCTAACTTCTCCTCTTGTGAATTTGACTACGCAAACCTGTGGGCTTCAACGTTTGTTGGCAGTAATTTAAGTGATGCGACAATGTCTTATGTAGAGGCTGCTGATGCCTGTTTTGATGACGCGAATTTAACAAATGCCGACTTATCAAACGGAAATTTCACAGGAACTGTGTTTAGAAAAACCAACCTTACAGATGCTGATTTAAGTCATGGCAATTTTACAGATTGTGATTTTACTGGTGCTAGCTTAACTGGTGTATGTTGGGATGGCGCTATTTTGAAAAATGCTAGATTTGATGCTGGCACACAGCCTAACAAATAATAAAGCGGAAATACCAATAACAATGACACCCACTTGAATAGTGGGTGTTGATTTACTGATAACACGTTGTAATAAAGAAAAAATAAACTAGACACCCACCCTAATTTTTGCAGTTTGGCGAACTAAGTACTAGGCGTATATCTGGGCTTCAAATAGCAGG
>NZ_PNDU01000365.1:0-1971 GCF_005886635.1 Pseudoalteromonas sp. S558
CAAGCAGCTATTTTCAGCGCTAACTGCGTTGAATTTACTGAAAATCTCTGGCTAGAGAAAATAAATTTAAATATCACTATAATTTAATATGTTAGTAAATCTCTTAACCAGAGTTCAGGTTAACTTAAGTAACCTGAGTTCAGGTTCAGTAGCAAAAAAGGATTAACTCGTGTTTAAGCTTGATCATAATGGAAACGTTTTACTCGATATAAATGCCACTGCGCCTCCAAGCGCTGCGTTTGTAATTGAAGCGCTCGAAAAATCAACTTTTTGTGATTGTAAAATAGATCTTGATGCTATAAATAACTTTTTTAAAAGCGAAAGTAGCGAATCTATTTTAATTGTTGCAAGCAAACACGACGCCGCATTAGAGGTGGTTATCAATGATGATAAAATGCTTGCTGTAGGAGAGCTGACTACGGCTCAAGGCGGCAAATTACTCAGCTTAGACGTGGCTAAAAAACAGCTCGTAAAAGCAGGTATTGTGCGCGGTTACAAACAAGTATTTTTAGAACAGTTACTGCAAAAACAACTTAAGGCACCTGCTGGCACTGTTGTAAAAGGAGTTTTAGCAAAAGGCCGTTTACCCAGTGATGGCTTAGCGACAAAACTTACTACAACAGTAAAAACCCTTAAAGATCGCCTAAAAACCCCTAAGCTAAAAGAAGATGGCAATGTTGATATGCGCGATTTTGGTAAGCTGGCAAGCGTAGAGCCAGGTACCGTGCTTATTCGTCAACAACCAGCGACACCCGGTAAAGAAGGTTTTACCGTTACCGGAGAAATACTTGCCCCAAAACCAGGCGACAACAAGCAATTAGTTGCTGGTGAAGGCACTGAAATATCTAAATCTAATCCTATGGAATTAGTCTCAACTATTTCAGGCGTGCCCGTCGAAATTAATAATGGAATGCGCGTTGATGACATTTTTACTATTGCTGATGTGAATGTAAAAAGTGGTCATATTGATTTTGAAGGTAGTGTAATTGTTACGCGTAACATAGATCCAGGAATGAGAGTAACGGCCAAAGGCGATATTACAATTTTTGGCACGGTCGAATCAGGTGAGCTTACGGCAGGCGGTAATATAACCGTGAAACAAGGTATTATTGGCCATCAAAAACCTGAAGATAAATCACTATCCTGTAAACTCGTATCCGCTGGTGATATTCATGTATCCCATTCTCAGTATTGTTATATCGAAGCGACTAATATATTCATCGAGCGCCAAACGAGCCATTGCATAATGAAAGCAAAACGCTTACTGCAAGTTGGGCAAACAGACTTACCTAAAGGCAAAATATTTGGTGGTGAAATATTGGATGCGACAACGCTTATAGCTGGTGAGGTTGGTAATGAATCAGGCGCTAAAATGGTCATTAATTTAGCAACCTCAGGCGCCGAAATAACAGCAGACACAGATAATTGCTTTAAAGATTTAGCAAAAACAGATCAGCAGTTAGACACCTTACAAGATGCTCTTGAAAAAGCCGACCAAGTTAAAGATACCGAAAAGAAAAACCAGCTGATAGCAAAAATTGGGGCAACCCAATTACACTATTGCCAACAAGCAGAGCAATTAGAAAAACGCCTTTCGACTTTAGATCATGACTTGCACGATCTACTCAGTGATGCGAACCTTGCCGTAAATGCTATTTTGCACTCAGGGGTCGAAATTCATATTTTTGATAAAGTACTTAAAACGACGCGTAATTACCCACCCTGTAACGTTAGGCTGCAAAATAATAAAATAGAAATAGAGTTTAAAACGTCATAACCAAAGTGCGTTTAGCACTTTGGTTTTATTACTATAACCTTAACTCTGGTTAAGAAATTTACTAACGTATTGAATCATAAAAATATTTAAATTTATTTTCTCTAGCCAGAGATTTTCAGTGAGAACAAGGCGAATTTACGAGTCAATAGCGGGCCTATTGCAAGTAAATTCAACGCAGTTAGCGCTTAAAATAG
>NZ_PNDU01000366.1:0-4746 GCF_005886635.1 Pseudoalteromonas sp. S558
GAGAGCTAAATTGAGTTGAATTAAATTACAATAGGCCCGCTATTGACGCGTAAATTCGCCTTGTTTTCACTGAAAATCTCTGGCTAGAGAAAATAAATTTAAATATCACCATGATTCAATACGTTAGTGAATCTCTTAATCAGAGTTCAGGTTAATTAGCTGCAGCGTATGTTTGGGATTTATGCCTCGCATCATCTATTTATTGGCAATAACCACACCTCAGAGATTCAACCTAACTTAAAAACCAAACACACAACTGCAAATTTAATCTCAAAAAAGAAACACGCCTTCTATTTATTGTTTAGGGATGGCATTTCCCTTAAACGACACCTTAATATTTTCTACTTTACTTAAATCATATAACTCTGGTTGTTTGAGCTTAATAGACCAAGTTGTAAAAGGGGTTGGTTCAAAGTAATTAATAGCGTAATCACCAGCAATTGCACCACTGGTAATTAGCGCAATGCGTGATAATTGGCTATCTAACAACTCGTAGCTAACTAAGCGATAAAGTGACTCAGCACTAAATTGGTAAGGCTGCCCTTTAAATCTATCTAGATAGTGACCACTCGATCTCACTTCTATGTCATATCGTTGATTTTCACTTAACTCATTACCTTCAATTACAACATTTACTTCATCTAAGCGCACACGGTCAAACTGTGAAAAATTGGCATTATCTAATGATAAAGTAAAACTCATCTCACCATCTTTTGCAAAATCTACAAGCTGCTGTGGCGCATTTAAGTTATCAATCGTGAGCATAAAGTCTTGTGGTCGTGGATTAAACCTCTCCAATGAAGCAGCTTCTTGCTCACGAAGTAATGCAAGGTCGCGGCGGTACTCCTGATAAGTTTGATTAAGACTTGGCGTCACAATAGCTTCGCCTAACGACCAATAATTAAAAGCGGCTTGATAGTTAGTCAACGCTACAAAAATAGGTCGTTTTAGATTGTTTAGCGTGCGGAATAACTGCTCTTCCATTTGCTGTACTTCATCTAAACTATTTAGATTGTTTTGTAGAAACTCATCAATTCGGCTGATCTGCTTAAGCTTTGCATCGGCAGTAATACGTAAGTCAATCTGGCGAGATTGCTCTTGCGCTACGTCTATTTCAACAGCCACAATTGCTTTACCATGATTAATTAGCTTTTCAATTGCAACTAGGTAATCGCTTGACCCATCAATATCTTCATCAATAGCCTTTTTCATCTGTGCTTTTGCCGTAATTAAAAACTCATCCCAGATACGGTTAGACTCTTCTTTTGTAGGAATAAGCGCATTAAGGCGGTTAAACTCAAAGGCTAACTCGCTGCTAGAAAAAGGATTTGCTGTCTTTTTCGATAAAGAATCTAGCTGACCACCAACCGTTTGTACTCGCTGCATTAACGAGGCGATATCATCGATTTTGGTTTTCAACTCATTAATTTCTTTGATAGTTTCCGGAAGGCTAGCAATCAGCTCTGTCAAACCGCTAACGTCACCGCCTGCAGCGCCAGCAAGTGCTTTTCCCGCATTGACGACAGTCCCTATAACCTTGAGGCCTATTTCGCTTATTTTGTCTTGTTTGTAATCCGAGATCCCCGTTTCAAAAACTAAAGCTGAATCAAATACATTGTTATCTTGCGCTTGAAACGAATTCTTTTGCTCACCAAGCGTTTTTACTAAGCTGTTAAGTTGCTCCACAGAACGAGAAATAATACGCTGCTCAGCGGCAGCAACGTCAGATAAATTATCCTGCATCAAGGTAAGATCTTGGCGTTTACTTTCTAAACTACGGCCTTGCTGTTTAAAGTTATTGTAGCTGCCTTGATATGCTTCCATTGCCTCTATATAGGTTTTAAGCGTTAGCTTGTAAAAATCAAGAGATAAGCTAGGCACATAATTTTCATTGATGGTTGCGTAAGATAAAAACTGTTTAAAATTAGCAAGCTGCAAGTAAAAGTTCTTTGACTGAGATGTTGACTCTCTTACACTGTGCGCTGAGTTTAAAATAGACTCAGCCCAAGTTAGCATTTCGAGGCTCAATGCAGGGTTTTGATCATAAATAGAAACAGCCATATCAAAAGATTTTTCAAGTACATCTAAAATGTATTCTTTATGGACTGAAATCAAAGAAATTAGATCAGACGAAATCGGTCTTGTAAACTTATTCCCTTGAAAAACTTGGTAAAGTGTACCAAATGATTTTGGCTCAACACTAAAGCGCTCAAGCTCTCCGTCACTTGATGAGTGCGCTGTTACAATATTAATTTTAGCTTCTACAGAGTCCGCTACCAACACTAGCGTCGATGCTTGCGCCTTTTGAGTGTCTAAATTAATACTGAGAGTGCCATTTCCTATGATTTTTCGTGCAACAATAAATATCCGTTTGTTTGGCGCATCAAATAGCATGTTTCGATTAATTTCAACCGTGTCGGCAGCAATCACTATAGTACTGTGATCCTTTACGTTATTTAGCACGTCATTAAGGTTTAAGTGAAGGGCTGACACCAAATAATTTTGATCATCAACCCGTTGCTGGCTTTTCATCGTGACAGTAGGCAAATTATCGCTAGATTTAAGCTGATATAAATCTGACCATGTGGCCGCTTGGCTCGCAAAAGTACAGCCTATTAATAAGCTGAGTAAAGAATATTTCATAATAACTCCCTGTTGCAGAAAAATAACAACATAAGGAAATAACCTAGACCCAGTCTAGATTACTCCTTCATATTGATTAAAAGTGCAACTGTTTGAATAGTGGTTAGTTTATTGTTTTGAGATTGGAAGGTATGCGTTTTGTAAGAACGCTTTCGCTTTATTGGAGATGTTTATCCAAGAGTTGCTAGCATTACTAGCAAGTGGTGATGAAACAATACCGGCAACCACAACATTGGCGTTACGCAATCCATTCTCGCCGTCTAACTCTTTAAGTACGTCCCTTAGTGAGCTCATATCGCTGTGCAATGCTTGCCAGTGCACTTGTATTGAACGTACGTTTCTAAGTGCATCTTTTATTTTTGTATTCATGCCTTCTACTTGATATTTTGCGACTTCATATGAGGTTGCTAATTTGCTAGCATGTGCCAGCTCTTTATTTTGAGTTTCGATTTGAGATTCAATATCTTTAACATCGTCTTTCAAACTTTCTAGCTGAGCGCCTTGAATGCTACCGCCTATAAGTAAGGCTAATGGACCGCCAATAGCCGTTAAACCTATGTCGCGTTCCTTATCACTAATATCATCATTTAATTTTGCTATTTTTTCTTTTAACTTAGCAATACGGGAACGAATATTAGCGGGCTCTTCTTTATTTAGAATATCGCCAAGAGTCATCTCGGATTGATTGAGCTGACCAGATTGTGTTGTTAAACCAGACTGAAAAGCGATTATCTGGTCCACTAGCAATTCTGTTGAAGTAAGGTTGCCATCGACAAAATTAATAAAGGTGTTAAGAAATGCAATGGTAGTTTGACGGTTTTGTTCAGCAGCTTTTAAATCTCCACTTAGAGATGCGTTCTGTAAGCTAGTTAACCCATTGATAAAAGGTTGAATTAACGCCAAATGAATATCCGAATAATTTGCTAATTTTGTAGCAAGATTAATCGCATCAGGATAAATTTTACGGTTCCAGCTTTCTCCTAGTGAATAGATAGACCCAAACGTTCCCATCAGAGAGATATAGTGATTATTCAATGGTGTGCTATTAGGATAGCGAGTTGCGCTTCTAAAAGCTGCCTCACTATTTGGTAGGCCAACGGCCGACTCTGCAAATATTTGAATACTCTGCCACTTATCTTTCTCAAGTAAAAAACTATCCGAACCAACGTCAATAAATAGCGGAGCACCATCTAAGCCACCACCGAGTGTGTCGTACATGATTGGTGAAATTTCTGGGATCTTGCTATCGGCTATTGCAACTTGGCCAAAACTCAAAAGCTGTAACGATATAACAGTAGCAATTGCGGTTTTTTTTAATTTTATTAATTTCATTTTCTACTTCCTAAATTTTATGATTATTTAATCGTTATCTTTTCATTTTTTACACTAATCGAGCTCTTTAGTTATCTCCTTATCGGAAAGTTAAATCTATCCGTGCAATAGGGCCTTTAAACTCTAAGCGCTAATAGAACCTGGGTGTAATCGAGAGTGAAATCGAATGAGGATGCATCAACTTGTTACAAGCTGTTCACCATTTGGAAACATTACGAGATTTATAAACATATATCTAGTGGGTACAATTTGATTTATCTAAAAATGGTACAGGAGGACAGTTTGATGGGATAAGCGGCGTGAAAAAGAATTAACAAAACAAAAAATAACAATGAAAAAGGATTGATTTTAAGTAAAGGAGGAATTAAGGAAAGCTTATTTCAAAATGTAAAAATCGAATTATTCAAATACTGATGCGGGTTAGTATTAACCTATGAAATTACATTTTCGGCAATATGTTTGATGTTTAAGCAAAGTAGAGAGCTGTCATCTACAGTCAATTAGCTTTTTGTTGCCAGTACAATTATATGCAAGGGGACACATGTTAAGTTCTGATTATGGGACTTTAGTGAATTCAACCCCGTTAGCGCCTAAAATAGCGGCTTATAATAAATTTATTATCTAACCTGAACTCTGGTTAAGATATTTACTAACACATTGAATTATAGTGATATTTAAATTTATTTTCTCTAGTCAGAGATTTTCAGTGAAAGCAAGGCGAATTTACGCGTCAATAGCTGGCCTATTGCAAGTAAATTCAATGCAGTTAGT
>NZ_PNDU01000367.1:0-811 GCF_005886635.1 Pseudoalteromonas sp. S558
CGACGAGGAGGATGCTGGCGTATAAAAACGCAGTTTTTAAATTGGTTAATATTTAGAAGCTGCGCTTCTCGCGTGAGCAAGCTCTACGCCTACAAGAAATGCGTTCCATTATTTGCTATTACTTGTAGACGCGCAGCTTGCTGGCGTATAAAAACACAGTTTTTAAATGGTTAAGTAATTAGAAGCTGCGCTTCTGCTGTGAGCAAACCCTACGCCTACAGCAATATATTTACCTCAGCGCTATAAAATATAACTTGTTGAACAGCACGTTTTATCTATATTTATAAAAAACCCAATAAATTAAAATTTTATGTATTCCTCTAAAAAATTATTAACAGGGCGATACACTTCAAAAAGCCACTTTTACTCCATAACAATATGCACAAACCAAAGAGCTCTGTTATTTAAGAGCTTTGAAAATGCTTGTATCGCTGCACGAAGCTTGCTTTATATGCAAAATAAGGTGAATACGGTTTGTTATACGTTAATGCCAGATCATCTACATTGGTTATTTCAATTAAATGATTTACCTCTTGCTGAGGTTATAAAACAATATAAAAGCATTACCACCGTAAAAATAAATAAGTTTAATTGTTCTAGTGGGAAGGTTTGGCAGCAAGGCTACTTTGAGCATCAACTCAGAAGTGAAGAGGATTTAATTAACCAAGCCCGCTATATTGTTGCAAATCCTTTACGGGCAAGCCTTGCAAATGAGGTTGGTGAATACCCATTTTGGGACTGTGTATATTTATAATGATGAGTTTGGGTATTAGAAACTTCGCTTCTCGCCTGAGCAAGCTCTACGCCTACA
>NZ_PNDU01000368.1:0-4626 GCF_005886635.1 Pseudoalteromonas sp. S558
AATTAATGGAATTGGTATAACGATTCGGGCTTTTTTACGTCTGCAGAAAAGTGAAAATGTGTTTTCAGGTAGTTTAAGCTTGTGCGTAGTTTGACTTATTGCCAAGCCATCTATGAATCAGGGGATCTACACTTTGAGGGTATTGTTTTAGCATTTGCAGGGCAATAGGCCTTACTTGATTAAGTGTTTGTTTGTCGCGCGTTAAGTCTGCAATTTTAAATTCCGCTAAGCCGGTTTGTTTTGTGCCGAGGACTTCACCTGGTCCGCGTATTTCTAGATCACGCTCCGCTATTACAAAGCCATCATTACTATCTCTTAGTACACCAAGTCGCTTTTGAGCGGTATGAGATAGTGGTGCGTGGTATAAAAGTACACAATGCGATGCAGTGGCACCACGGCCAACTCGCCCACGTAATTGGTGCAACTGCGCTAAACCCAAGCGCTCAGGATTTTCTATTATGATTAAACTTGCGTTAGGAACATCCACACCTACCTCGATGACGGTAGTGGCTACTAATACATGTATATTTCCTGCTTTAAACTCACTCATAATGGCTTGCTTTTCAGCTGACTTCATTCGTCCATGAACGAGACCTACGCTCAGCTCTGGTAATGCCTCTTTTAATTGCAGTGCACTATCTTCAGCTGCTTGGCATTGCAGCACTTCAGATTCATCAATTAGTGTGCATACCCAGTAAACTTGACGACCTTGATCATTGCAGGCTAATTTAACACGCGCAATAATATCGTCTCTACGTGTATCAGGCAGTGCGACTGTTGTAATTGGAGTCCGCCCCGGTGGTAATTCATCAATTACAGAGGTTTCTAAGTCAGCATAAGCTGTCATGGCAAGTGTGCGTGGAATAGGTGTTGCAGTCATAACCAGTTGATGAGGGTAACAATCAGCAAATTTTCCTTTTTCGCGTAGTGATAAACGCTGATGTACACCAAAGCGATGTTGCTCATCAATAATTATTAGTACTAAGTTATTAAACTTTACTTCATCTTGAAATAAAGCGTGAGTACCTACAATCATTTGCGCTTCACCAGAGGCTATTTTTTCAAGTGTTGCTATACGTTCTTTACCTTTTGTTTTACCGCCAAGCCAAGCAACTGTGATACCTAACGGATTAAACCAAGTTGTAAAATTAACGCCATGTTGTTCAGATAAAATTTCAGTTGGAGCCATTAAAGCAACTTGAAAGCCTCCTGCAATCGCTGTTAACGCACTTAAAGCCGCGACTAAGGTTTTGCCTGAACCTACATCGCCTTGCACTAAGCGCATCATTGGATATGTGTGTTGCATATCCCCTTTTATCTCAGCCACTACTCGGCTTTGTGCATTTGTGGGTGCAAAAGGAAGCTGCTCTAAAAATTGACTTTCTAATGTATTTACTGGATTTAATGCCACGGCTTTAACTTGTTGCCCTTGCTCTCGTACTTTTAATAAGCTGAGGTTTTGTGCAAGTAGCTCCTCAAATACAAGGCGTTGTTGTGCGGGGTGCATACCTTGCTCTAGTGCGGTTATATCAACATCATTTGGCGGGCGGTGCAGTAATAGTAAAGCATCGCTTAAAGCCATATTTGATGGCTGAAACTGCGTAGGAAGTAGTTCTTCTACCGAATATTTGTTTAGTAAATCAATAGCCTGTTCGCTCAGGGCTCTAATTGAAAGTTGCTTTAAGCCTTCGGTTGTTGAATACACGGGCGTTAACGTTGTTACCGTGGGTTGCTCATTATGAGTATCGCTGATGCTATATTCAGGATGATTCATTTCAAGTCCCACACGCCCGCGACGTACTTCGCCAAAACAACGTATTATTTTACCTGCAATGAACGCATTTTTTTGTGCTGCGGTAAAATTAAAGAATCGAAGTGTGAGCCTACCTGTGCCATCATTTATTTGGCAAACCAGCATTCTCCTTTTGCCAAAGGTAACCTGGCTTGTTTCAATCGTTGCTTCCACACTTACATGGCTATGAAGCGATAACTCGTTTATTGCATATAAGCGAGTACGGTCTTCATAGCGAAGAGGTAAGTGGAAGAGCATATCTTGTACGGTACTAATACCTAGCTTCAACAAGCGCTCGGCCATTTTTGGGCCGACCCCTTTAAGTTCTGTTATTGGATATTGGCTTAAGCTAGGTTTAGACAAAGTAGGCTCAATTTTTATTATTTAGTGAGTTAAGTGTACTTATACAGTGTAGGTGCATCAAGTATGTTTTAAAGCTTGCCAAAATTGTTCACTGGCAACTATTTCACCATTTTCATCAAGTGCAGGGTATGGCAATTTCTTTTGTTTACATTGCCTTGCAATAATAGGATGGCAGCCTTCGAAATAAAGCGGGTGTTTAACTTCTGCGCTGAGCATATCTCTGTTATACAAACCAGCAAGCTCGCGCTGGCGCTGTGCTTCAAACAAAATTAGTGCGGCAGCAACCGAAACATTTAGTGATTGCACCATGCCTTGCATTGGAATAATAATATTCTGATCTGCGTACTCTAATGCTTTTTCAGATATTCCTGTTTTTTCTTGGCCAACAATAATAGCAGTCGGCTTGGTGTAATCTACTTCTCTAAAATCAACAGCGTCTTCAGATAGATGCGTTGCTAGTATTTGTATTTTTGGGTTACGTTCACGCATTGCAGTAACGGCATCATCAATATTTCTATGCAGATGAGTCTCTAGCCAATTTTTACTACCACCTGAGGTATTATTAGTAAGCCATTTTTGTTTTTCTGGCCATACAGCGTGTACGTGATGGCAACCTACTGCGTCAGCGCTACGCACGATTGCAGATAAATTATGATGTTTATGTACGTCTTCTAAGCACACTGTTAGGTCTGTTTGGCGGCGCGAAAGTACATCTTCAATTCTTTGATAGCGAGTTTGCTGCATGGTGATCCTCTTTTTTCGGCAATTATACGAGATTTTTACAGTTAAGGCATTACCGTACGACTAATTGGGTTTTGCAGCGATATAAGCGTTTCTGTTGATTGGATTGCTTCAATGGCTTGGATTTTGTTGATTAACACATCTTGCAAGTGATCAATCGATTTCGCCATTACTTTAATAAAAATACTGTAGTTCCCCGTTGTGTAATAGGCTTCAACCACTTCCTCCAATGCTTCTAGCTTAATTAGTGTTTGCGGGTAGTCGCGTGCATTGTTTAAATTGATACCTATAAAGCAACATACATCATAGCCTAGCTGCTTAGTATTTATTGTTAATTGAGTGCCGGTGATGATCCCTGCTTGTTTCATTTTTTCTATACGAACATGAATTGTACCGGCACTTACATTAAATCTTTTTGCTAATTCGGCGTACGCAGTACGGGCATTTGCCATTAATGCATGCAGTATCTGTTTATCGAGATTATCGATTAAGTAATTTTCCACTATATTTATCTCATGAAATTATCGAATATATTGTTTTTATACCACTTAATTAGTGATTTTTACATGGCAAAGCTATTTTTGTTATTGGATGTTGAGTTAATTCATTAAATTGTTACATTAACTTCATTAAAGGTGCTGGTTGGAGCGCTTTGTATCAATTAAGCAAGTAACAATAACTGGGAATGAGGCCAATTATTATGAGTTCACATTATGTGCTGCAACAGCAGCAAATAAGTAAAGTTAAGCAATTTTTTTCACAACAACTAGAAATCCAACTTGGGCTCATTGAAGTTCAAGCACCAATTTTGGCTAAAGTGGGTGATGGCACACAAGATAATCTCAGCGGGCATGAAAATGCAGTTGCTGTAAAGGTTAAAGCTATTACTGATAGCGACTATGAAGTAGTGCACTCACTTGCAAAGTGGAAGCGTAAAACATTAGCCACTTATGGCTTTGGTGTTGGTGAAGGTATTTATACGCAAATGAAAGCGCTGCGCCCAGATGAAGATTCACTAAGTCCTATTCACTCTGTTTATGTTGATCAGTGGGATTGGGAAAAAGTAATTAACGAAACCACAGAACGTTCGCTGGCAACACTTAAGCAAACCGTTCAATCTATCTACAAAGGGATTAAAGAAACCGAAGCCTTTGTAAGTGAAGCTTATGGCTTTATGCCATTTTTACCGGCTAACATTAAGTTTGTACACAGTGAAGAGCTACGTAAAATGTATCCTGATTTTAGCGCTAAGCAGCGCGAAAAAGCTATTACACAAGAGTATGGGGCCGTGTTTTTAATTGGTATTGGTGGAGCATTAGGTGATGGAAAAATTCATGATGTAAGAGCCCCTGACTACGACGACTGGTCTACACAGACGTGCGATCAATATATGGGTTTAAATGGTGATATTTTAGTATGGAACCCCGTACTTGAAGATGCTTTTGAAATATCATCAATGGGTATACGTGTAAGCCCTGAGGTTTTAAAGGCGCAGTTAAGTATCACTGGAGATAAAGACCGCTTAGAATTTGATTGGCATAAAGCCTTATTACAAAGTAAATTTCCGCAAACTATTGGTGGTGGAATAGGGCAATCGCGTTTAGTCATGTTACTTTTGCAAAAGCAGCATATTGGTCAAGTACAAGTGGGAGTATGGTCGCAGCATACACATGCTGAGGTTAGCGGCTTACTGTAGTAAGCTGAACTCTGGCTAGAGAAAATAAATTTAA
>NZ_PNDU01000369.1:0-4836 GCF_005886635.1 Pseudoalteromonas sp. S558
ACACTTGTTCAATCTAGGGACGATTTAATCGCGGCGCGAGGTTTGTAACCTAGTGGGCTAAGTAAAAACCGAGCAACAAAGAGTTAATCGTCCCTAGAAAGAACCCAAAGGGCAGCGCATGTTTGGCATTTATGCTGCGTTATCGCCTATTTATGGGGAATAACCAGAGTTCAGGTTAGTTATTAATAGATATCACTTTATTTCGCCCAAACGCTTTAGCCCTATACAAAAATTCATCCGCTTCTTTTAAGCCATTGCTATAGCCTTCCACTTCATTTACTTGTGCAACGCCAATGCTACAGGTGATAGTCACTTTTTTATTGTCGTTAGTAATCATTAAATACTTTGCCACACATTCACGAAAGTCATCGGCTAATAAAGTTGCTTCAGCCGATTTGAGTTTTGGTAAAATGACCACAAACTCTTCCCCACCGTAGCGAGATTTTAAAGCAGACGTTGAAAACTGTGATTCGAGTAATTTAGTAAATTCAATCAAAACGGTATCACCAAAGTCATGACCATATGTATCGTTCAAGGATTTAAAATTATCTAAATCGATTAATAAAATTGAGAAGGGTAAATATTGCTCAGGTCGAGTTTGTGCAAGCTTTAAAAAATGCGAGGTTATAAAACGCCTATTAGCAACACCTGTTAAGGGATCAGTATAAGCGTCTTGCTTTTGTTCAAGCGTAATATCAGCAATAGCCAAATGACTTTTATGCCTAAAATACTCACCAATAAACGAAAATAAAAAAACAAGGGAAAAAGAAGCTATAAAACGGGTTTTTTCTACATCACCATAACTAACTTGGCCAAAATTGGGACCATATAAAAGCGCAATACAGCAAAGTAGTAAACTTAGACCCAACCAACAACCAAGCCGCACGCCTAAACTCGCGAAGGTAACCACAGGATAAAACATCAGCCAATACAAAGCAGTGTTTTCTTTTCCACCAGTATAAGTAAGCGCAATACACATAATGAATACAATGATCATACTGATCAATGCGACAATTTCGAGTTTACCTGTTTTTATAAAGTAAATTGCACAACTTATAATTGTAAAGTTCACTATCACCAAAGCAACAGTTAGTATTGGTGAATAAACGCTATAATTTAAAAACACCAGCAGCGTGATCACCACTATTGCAATGCCTATCATAGTAAATAAAGAAAACGCTTGGCGTTGCTTATCTGAACTATAAACACTGTCGATGTTTATTACATTGAGCCAATTTTGTTTATTTACCATGTTTTATGCATTACCTATACTTTAAATTTTTTAACCATACTGTCTAAATTACTAAACTGTTGCTTAAGCTTAGTGCATTCATTAAGTGTATTATTTAGATTGCCAATACCTTGCTCAGAAAGTTCGCTGATAGTGCGAATATCAGTATCTAATATTTTAACAACATGATTTTGTTCATCTGTTGCATTAGCAACGGTATGGTTGGCATTATTAATTTGTTTTATCGCTTCAATAATTTGTGACATTACATCGCCAACAGCATCCGCTTGTTGAACACTTTTTTCGCTATCCTCTAAACTGGTTTTCATCAGTTCAACAGCTAAATTTGAGCCCTTTTGCAACTGACCAACGGTGTCTTCAATTTCTTGAGTAGATTGCTGAGTTCTGTACGCGAGTTGCCTTACTTCATCCGCAACGACTGCAAACCCTCTACCAGCCTCACCGGCTCGAGCCGCCTCAATTGCAGCATTGAGTGCCAGTAAATTAGTTTGCTCACTGACCCCTTTAATAACTTCGAGAACTTGACCAATACTTGCTGTGTGAGCATTTAGGCTATTTATCGTTTGCTGTGCTTGCTCAATATTGGCAGATAGTTGATGAATACTTGCTACATTATTATTTAATGTTTCCTGGCTCTGCGTGGAGTGTTGATTTGCATCTTTTGCTAACTGAGAGGCATTGCTCGCATTATGAGATATATCCAACGCAGTAGCTGAAAATTGGTTAATAGCTGCCGCTACATTATTAGTACGTTTACTTTGATCATCAAACATTGATAGCGACGAGTGCGTTTGCGAAACCAGACTTGTTATTGCCTCCTCTAATAGTGCTGTTGTGTGTTTTACTTGCTCAATAGAGTGCTGAATTTTTTCAATAAACATGTTAAAAAAATGACTTAGCTCGCCAAATTCATCATCATTTTCGACGACCAAACGACGTGTTAAATCGCCCTCGCCTTGCGCTATATCTTTAATGGCATCGTTTAATCGATTCATCGGTTGCATTAAATAACGTAACAGCATTTGCATTAAAAGCACAATAACGGCAATACCGATAACCATATATAAAGCCGCCATTTTTCCAAAGCTTGATACACTTTCGAATGCTTTATCTTTATCTATAACCACACCTAAGTACCAGTCAACGTTCTCAATACCGCGTATCTTAGTAAATGAGATTAATTTAGTTTGGCCTTGAACCTCATACTCTGTAAATGTGCTTTGCAAAGGCGTAGCTGTACCGAATAACTCAGTCGTATTTTTTAAATTAAGTGCGCTATCTGGGTGGCTAAGGACCTGCGCGTTTTCATCAAGTAAAAAGCCATACCCCAAACCTAAAAAGTCAATATCAGCAATAATTTTAGAAACGGTTTGCATATCAATATCAGCACCCGCAACACCTCTAAATTGACCATTATCTTGTATAGGTACAACGGCTGAAATGGTTAACTCATTTGTAGTTACGTCGATATAAGGAGTGGTAAAAGCCGTATTTGATTTATTCTCTACTAACTTATACCAAGGCCGTGTTGTTGCATCAAAGTCGGGGGGTAAAACAACCGTTTCATCATTTAAAATAAACACACCACTGGATTTACCAATATACGTGTTTTTAAAACTACCGGCTAATTCTGCTGTATTAAGCTGAGATAAGGTAAGTGACTTAGAATCGCCAACTTTATACGTTTTTGCGA
Organism: Pseudoalteromonas sp. S558; assembly: GCF_005886635.1. Classification (NCBI taxonomy): domain Bacteria; kingdom Pseudomonadati; phylum Pseudomonadota; class Gammaproteobacteria; order Alteromonadales; family Pseudoalteromonadaceae; genus Pseudoalteromonas; species Pseudoalteromonas sp. S558. The sequence continues at coordinate 2,946 of NZ_PNDU01000369.1, forward strand.
CAGAGGCGACAATTGCAAGTTTAGCATTGAGCCAGCTCGCTATATTTTGTGAAACAGATTCTGAATTTTGCTGTAAAACGAGCGCTAACTGTTGCTGTGTTTCATTGCGCATCGATACATAATTATTAATAGTAAAAAGACCAAGAACGAGCACTAACACTAGCGATGCTGCAATCGTAACCTTACTTGTAAATTTCAATGAGTTGAACATAAACGCCCTTATTTATTTTTATCTTTATAAGCATTTACATTTTAGCAAGATTTAGCAAAACATCTTAGCTCTTGAGGCTTATAAATGGGTAATTGATTAAAAATAAGAATAAAGGCTTAAAGTAAGTAACAGGAAACTTGCTGCTCAGGAGTATAACTTGTTTTACACACTCGCATTGGAGCGTTCCAAAAGAATGTTGTTTTATAAGTGACTGAATACGTATTCAGTCACTTATAAAAAGTCGGCATTTACCACTTTTTAGCTAGACGTACGACGTTAAATCCGTACCAAGCAATAAATACATAGCAGATCATGGGTATAAAAAAGCTATCTTGTATACTTATCGTATCTGCAATTAAAGCTTGAGCTAATGGTACGAGTGCACCACCTACAATCGCTAAACATAACCAACCCGAACCTTTACTCGTGAGCGGCCCAAGTCTTTCAATAGCAACAGAAAAAATAGTCGGAAACATGATCGAATTAAATAAGCCAATCGCAAGTACGGAATATAAAGCAACATCGCCTTGGGTAAAAATAGTGATTAATAATAATGCAATAACGCAGCAGGCATTAAATGCTATCGCTTTAGAGGGGGCTATTTTTTGTAGTAAAGCTGAGCCTATAAAACGGCCAACCATAGCGCCTCCCCAGTAATAGCTAATCAAAGTAGCGGCTGCATGTTCTTCAAGTCCTGCGATATGAGCTTCTCCAAAATAATTAACTAAAAAACTTCCTATTGCTACCTCACCACCTACATAACAAAAAAGAGCAATAACCCCCATTTTTAAATGCGGTGCTTGCGCCAAAGAGCGTGCTTGATCTCGCTGATTATTTTCTCCTTTGTGCGATTCTATTTCAGGAAGTTTAATAAATGCAAATACAATAGCAATAATAAGGAGTGCAGCCGCTAGCATCAAATAAGGTACTTTTACCGATTCAGCTGTAGCTGCAGAAGCCGCAAGTGTGCCGGCTGTACCGAAAAACAATAAGCCACCAACATAAGGCCCTACGGTTGTGCCTAATGAATTTAATGCTTGTGCTAAATTAAGGCGTGATGAGGCTGTCTTTTCAGGACCTAAGGCAGCTACATAAGGGTTAGCTGAAACTTGCAAGACAGTAATACCAGAAGCGAGAACAAATAAAGCGCTTAAAAAGATCCAATATTCATGCACCACTACAGCAGGGTAAAATAATAAACACCCTATAGACGCAACGACGAGCCCTGTTAAAATACCTTTTTTGTAACCTAGTTGTTTAACTAACATCCCTGCCGGAATAGAGACAATAAAGTAAGCCCCAAAAAAGCAGAATTGAATTAACATTGCTTCAAAGTAGCTTAGGTCAAATACCCCCTTTAGGCGTGGTATTAGTACATCGTTTAAAACAGTTATAAACCCCCATAAAAAAAAAAGGGTTGTCATCGCAGTCAGTGGAAACAGGTAATTTTTATTTGGCTGTTCATTGACCGCGAATGGTTGATTTGTATTTAGTTCACTCACGTTGTTTTCACTCCATTAACAAGTTGAAAACGATTTTACATGTTTATCAGCGAATTACACACAAACTAAAAAAGAACGTTCCAATTATGTATGGATTTTAATTCCAACCTGCTTATATATGGGGTCTATTTAACGTTAAAAAATTACGCTAGAACTAGGCAAAAATTTTTGTATCTAG
>NZ_PNDU01000037.1:0-5894 GCF_005886635.1 Pseudoalteromonas sp. S558
TCAGCAATTGCTGAGCTTTTTGCTAAAACATAGTCATTTACTCTGCTGCCACAAAACCTTCTTTAGGGTTTGAGCCAAAATCGTTTTCACCTTCGTGAGAATCTTGCGCTAAAAAGATAATTAAAACTATCCAACCAATAATAGGCACTAACCAAAGTAGCTGCCACCAACCAGAGCGGCCAGTATCATGAAGACGACGAGCACCCGCGCTTAAACCAGGAATTAAAAGTGCTAAGCTATAAATTGAACCAATAAACATTGTACCTAGTGCACCATCAATCACATTACAAACTACTGAAAAAATAGTATTAAACAATACAAACATCCAATATGCTTTACGACGATTACGACCTGAAAAGTCTGCGTAGCTGCGCAACGCGTTCATGTAATATTCCATAATAATTCTTTAGTGTTATTTTTTATATTCCCTACAGGGCGAAGTTTTATTACTTTTAGTAACAGGTGTATCTTAATTAAAAGCGGCTAAGTTTGAAACAAAAAACCAACTAAAAGCTGGTTTTTTATCATACATTAACGAATTAGCTATTAACTCATAGCCATCATCATTGTCGATGGGTTTTCTAGATAAGATTTCCACACGTTATTAAAGCGTGCAATCGTACCGCCATCAATAACGCGATGATCGCCAGACCAGCTTACTTGCATAATCGCTCTACTCACGACTTGCCCGTTGCTATCAAAACGCGGTAAATGCTGTAACTTTCCTAGCGCAACAATAGCCACTTCTGGTTTATTAATAATAGGTGTCGCAATAGTACCGCCAATTGCGCCAATATTAGAGATGCTAATTGTCCCACCTTTTAAATCATCCGGTGCAACACGCCCTTCTCTAGCTGACTCGGTCAATCGAGTTAAATGATTTGCTACATCAACAATGCTTTTACTCTGACACGATTTAATATTAGGGACTAATAGACCTATTTTTGAGTCGACCGCGATTCCGATATTATGATCGTTATAATAAGTCAGCTCAGAGCATTCATCATTTACTTTAGAATTAAGTACTGGGTACTCTTTCATTGCAAGTGACAACGCTTTTACAAAAAACGGCATCATAGTGAGCTTAACGCCTTGCGCCTTGTATTGCTCCTTCATAGAGCCTCTTAAAGCAATAAGATCGGTTAAATCAATTTCATCACAAAACGTAAAGTGTGGGATTGTAGAGACCGAAGCCACCATTTGCTTTGCCATAGCCGCTTTAATGCCTTTAATAGGCTCGACTCGTACGCCACCAGTTGTATTCTGCATTTGGTTTTGTACTGCACTTTGAGAAGCATCACTATTAAGCGGTGACGTATCAATCGTATTTGGCACTTCGCCTTTTATATACTCTTCAATATCTTGCTTGTAAATACGCCCATTCTTGCCACTGCCAGGTACACAGGTTAAATCAATATCAAGTTCACGTGCTTTGCGACGAACCGCAGGTGATGCAACCGCTTTTTGATTGATAACTTTAGCAGCTTGCTGCATTTTAACAGGGGCAACTTTTTCAGCGACAGCATTAGCTTGAGCCTTTACGACCGCTTGGTTTATATCAACATTAGGTTTTGTTGCACTGCCTGCAATTGTCATTTGAAACAATGGGCTATGTACTTTCGCTATTTCACCTTTTTGGTAATATAACTTTTGCACTGTGCCTGTATATTTTGCCGGAATTTGTACTAATGCTTTGTCGGTCATTACGTCACAAACCGCTTGGTCTTCTTCTATTTCGTCGCCTTCTGCGACTAACCAATCGACAATTTCACACTCAACAATACCTTCACCAATATCAGGGAGTATAAAGTCCTCAACCAAATCAGCTGCGTTGTTATTAGTTTGAGGCGCAGTTTGAGGCGCAGTTTGAGGTGCAGTTTGAAGTGTTTCTTGAGCAGCTTCATTATGCTTATTCTCACCCGCTACATCCATAGCAAATAAAGGGGCATGTACTTTAGCAATTTCACCTTTTTGATAATATAGCTTTGAAATAACGCCATCATGCACAGCCGGAATTTGCACTAATGCTTTGTCTGTCATTACATCACAAATTGGCTGATCTTCAGATACAGTATCGCCTTCTTGCACTAGCCACTCAACAACTTCGCATTCAACAATGCCTTCACCAATATCGGGTAATATAAAATCTTTAGCCATAATAACCCCTAAAAATCCATCGATTGTTTAATTGCAGCCAACACTTTTAATGCATCTGGTATATATTCTTTTTCTAGCGCCAATGGGTATGGCGTGTCTAAGCCACATACACGTAAAATTGGCGACTCTAAATGAAGAAAACATTCTTGCTGGATAGTCGCCGCTATTTCTGCTCCAAAACCATTGGTTATAGGCGCTTCATGGCTGACAATTAAACGCCCGGTTTTAATAACTGATTTAGCAATTGTATCTACATCCCATGGTAATATGCTTCGAAGATCTATTACTTCACAACTTATACCTTGCTCGCTTGCTTGTTTAGCCGCGTCTTCAATAATTTCCATTTGAGCACCCCAGGCTAATAGCGTAATATCAGCACCTTCTTGCACTACTTCAGCTGTGCCTAATTCAATACTGTAATCTTCTTCTGGCACTTCGCCAATTGATGCGCGATATAAACGTTTTGGTTCAAAAAATATTACAGGGTTGTCATCTTTAATTGATGCGCGTAATAAACCTTTCGCTTGATAAGGGTTACGCGGTACAACCACTTTTAAACCCGGTGTGTGCGCAAAATAAGCTTCTGGTGATTGTGAGTGGTATAAACCACCTGCAATACCACCACCATAAGGTGTACGAATAGTTAAGTTACCTACATCAAATTCATTACCACTGCGATAACGAAACTTAGCAGCTTCATTTACTATTTGATCAAAGGCTGGAAAAATATAATCAGCAAATTGAATTTCAGCCAGTGCAGGTGCACCAAATGCCGCTAAACCATTAGCAAAGCCTAAAATGCCTTGCTCTGTTAAAGGTGTATTAAAAACACGATGCTTACCGTATTTTTCTTGCAAGCCCGATGTTGCTCTAAATACACCACCAAAGTAACCAACGTCTTCACCAAAAATGCAGGCTTGAGGATGTTCATTCATCGTGATGTCGAGCGCAGAGTTAATTGCGTGGAGCATGTTCATTTTAGCCATTACTTAATTCTCCCTGCTGTGACTGGGTAAGCATCTGGATGCTGTTTGATATGTTCTTTTAATTGCTCGTACTGGCGTTGTAATAACGGAATTGGCGTATCGTAAACATCCGACACTAGCTCTTCTAATGCGGGTTTTGCAATAACTTCAGCACGCTTAAGCGCCGCTAAAATTTCTTCACGGATTGATTCTTTCGCTTTTGTATCGTCTTCTTCGTTTAACCAGTCTTGCTTGACCAGCCATTTTCTAAATTTATCTATTGGACACGCTTGGTGGTTCGCTTCTTCATCTTTAGAGCGATAGCCACTTGGATCGTCTGACGTAGAGTGCGCGCCTAATCGATAAGCAATCGATTCTATGAGTACTGGTTCACCTTGTGTAGAGGCTATATCCCGTGCTTTTTTAGTCGCCGCATACACAGCCAGTGCATCTGTGCCATCAACACGAATTGTTTTAATGCCATAACCGACACCGCGAGATGCAATGCCATCACCTTTAAACTGTTCATCAGCAGGAGTTGATATTGCATAACCGTTATTACGTGCAAAAAATATAACCGGCGCTCTGTGAACAGCTGCCATATTTAAACCCGCATGAAAGTCACCTTCCGATGCCGCACCTTCGCCGAAGTAACAAATAGTCACATTATCAATTGTGCTTGCAAGCTCGCCAGTTTTTGCGTCGATGTGTTTTATTTTTTGGCCGTATGCATAACCTGTTGCCTGTGGTATTTGCGTACCCAGTGGCGATGAAATGGTCATGTAATTTAGTGCTTTAGAACCATAGTGAATTGGCATTTGACGACCTTTACCTAAATCCAATTCGTTTGAAAACATTTGGTTCATAAATTGATCTAGGGTAAAACCACGATAATGCAGTGCAGCTTGTTCACGATACTGAGCCATAATCATATCGTCTTGATCAAGTGCTGCAGCAGAGGCAGTAACAGCGGCCTCTTCACCTAAACATTGCATATAAAAACTAACACGGCCTTGGCGTTGTGCACCTTGCATACGCTCATCCAATAAACGTATAAAACGCATTGTTTCGTATAATTTAATCGCGGTATGTTTTGAAATATCAGGTGCGGTTGCACTAGGGTGAATGTCGCCATCCTCAGTTAAAATACTAAGGGTTGGAATATTAAGTGCTTGGCCGTCAATAAATTCAAGCGTGTGGTTAATATTCAGCGATACGTTATTTGGATTACTCATAACCTACCTTCTTTTGTTGTCGGTAAAACAGTGCCCCTTTAGATTATTATTGTGGGTGATTATTGCAGGTTAAACTTTGCAATATCTGCACTATCTTTAATTAAAGCTGCCAACACTTTACGTTAACGTAAAGTGTTATTCAACAGATCTAGGACAAAACAAAAGCAAATACTGGTTAAATAAGTGGCAAGTTAACAATACGGTTACTTTAATTAATAGTAATCATATAGTTAACTTAAGGTTAGCAGTGGTCTGATGAGTAAGCTTATACGAAATTACTATCAATATTCATCGGGATAACAGTCAACAGCGCTCTTTGTCCTAACGCGACATTTGCATTTGGGAAAATAATAGCCTCGCCTTCAACGTTGGCATAAAACGGTGTATCACCATCGGTTGCAAGTAGTTCACCTTTCGCAAAGCCTGTAAAGTTCTCGGCGTCATCTGAAAAAGGAAAACTAAAATCATCCTGTGTTCTGTTAATTGTGCGATGCACTGCAAAAAGTTCAAAATCATTTGCATTGAATTTAGGGTATTGCACTTCATTTTGGCTAATTAATGCAGTTAACGTTTGCTTTGTTTTTTCAAAGCGGGTCATATCGTTTTCACCAAATGGCTTAACTTGACCAAGTTCAACCGTGAAAGAATCTGCACCATGTACAAATGATGAATAGTAACTAAACGTTGTCGCAGGTGATTTCATCATAAGCACGGTGTTTACACCACTGCTTAATAAAAACTGTAGCTGAGATTTTTTCCACGGTTTACCATGCAAAAATGGATATACCGCAAACTTTTCGTTTTTGGAGCCTCTAATTGCAGTGTGTAAATCGTAATGACATCGGCTACTTCCTAGCTCGCCACGTGCATAGAAATCACTTACATATTGCTCAAGCTTTGCAGCGCGGGTGCGCTCATTATTCATTGGCACGCCTTCAACTGTATGGTAGCCATTAAATAATCTATTTAAATTTTCTTCTACAAAACGCAAACCAATATTAATCGATTGCGGATTGCCGTAAATAAACAAGGCACGCTGCTTAAGTATTAGCTCACCGTTTATAATTTGTGTGATCAGTGCGTCACAAATTTCGATTGGTGCAGTTTCGTTACCGTGTACAGCACTTGAATAAACCACATCTTTTGTTGTTTTAACCGCAGGTTGGAACTCTATTACTCCGGTGTCGTGTATATTCACACGCGTGCCATTATCTAAAACAAACTCACCTGCATCTAAATGCCATTCGTTATTACGGCTAAGCGTTAAAAAATCACCGGTTTGTTTTAATTCATTTAAGTAAGATGGATTGGCTGACATGTAATAAGCCCTTTTATAGAATATGAGAATAAAACCTCAAGCGTCTACTTTTAATACCAATTGCATTAAATTAATGATCTATTATAGCGACAAGAAAATAGCGCAATAACAAGGCTAAAATTATGATACATAGCTGTTCTATATAAATAATTTTTAACGTAGTTAGTGAGTTATTTAATACGCTAAAGTGATCATGTTTTTAATAATATTGGCTTGTTT
>NZ_PNDU01000370.1:0-12820 GCF_005886635.1 Pseudoalteromonas sp. S558
AGCGCCTAGGGCGTGTTGACCTTTGTGGATTGAAATTTGTTCAATCTAGGGGCGATTTAATCGCGGCGCGAGGTTTGTAACCTAGTGGGCTAAGTAAAAACCGAGCAAAGCTTCCGCGTCCTGCTCACGCCCCTTACCTACATCCATTTAGGCAACAAAGAGTTAATCGTCCCTAAAAACAACCCAAAGGGCAGCGCATGTTTAACCTCGAAAGATAAACAGATATAGCCTTTGTGTTTAACAGAAACGAAGGGAAAGAGCTAATACGCCCTACTTTTTTTGCCATTTCATTTTGTTATTGGTATCACGGGAGCTAATAATAGTTGTGTCGCAACTTTCAACGCCGCCTAATTTAGCTAAGCGATCATATAAAACAACATTGCAGGTAGCAGCTAAGTTCATGCAGCCGATAGTCGGAATATAAACCACTTCATCGCACCACTTTAAAACCTCTTTGGGGATAGAGCCATCTTCAGGGCCAAATACATAAAATGCGTTTTTAGGATGCACAAAATCAGGCAGCGGTGTAGCACCTTCAATTAGCTCAATAACAACAACTGTTGCACCCTTTGGCTTCACTTTTTCTAAACTATCCGTTTCAGTTAAAGGGATACGCTCAACCACATTTTTTGTATCGGTATGAAATTTTTTAGCGTTTAAATAACGATTACCTGTAAAAAAAACTTGGCTCGCGTTGTAACACCCTGCAGCACGAAGTACACCGCCAACATTAGTAGGGCTTTTTGGATTAATTAAACCAATTACAGCTTGTTGTTTGCTCATTAATCAGCGTCCTTTGTAGGCCACTCTGCAATGTATAAATCAAAATCATCGAGTTTTACGTCGCAATCTTTTACTGTTTTATCTTTTACAGAAATACCTAATTGATGCATCTTCGTTTTATCACCACTGTTTAATAGCGGATGCCAAGAAGCCAAGCCGCGACCTTCGTGTAAGCGTCGGTAACTACAGCTTTGAGGCATAAAGAAAATGTCTTTTAGGTTTTCTTTGGTAAGTTTTACACAAGAAGGTACAAGGGTTTGGCGGTTTTCGTACTCGCTACAACCACACGTGTTGTTATCCAGGTACTGGCACACAATATTAGTAAATATTAATTGCTCGCCTTCACGTAGTTGATCGGTTGCAGTAAATTCGTCTTCATCTTCACTATCAATAAAGGTATTTAAACAACATTTACCGCACCCATCACAAATGGCTTCCCATTCGTTTTGGCTCATGTCGCTTAAGCTTTTTTTAAGCCAAAATTGTGTATTTGCTAATTGTTGATCAAACATAGTTTACTCGCGCCCCCTAAAGAGCGCGCATTCTAACGTATTGCTGCAAATGGCGCAAAGCCAATACCCTTTAAAAATACTATCTTTGCGCTACAAATTAGCGTTGGGATTTAACCCAACGCTTAATTTTTTCTTCTAAAATTGGCATCGGCAATGCCCCATCGATTAATATTTGTGTATGAAACGCTTTAATATCAAACTGATCACCGAGCTCTTTTTTACAGTATTCACGCAGATCTTGAATTTTAAACTGCCCTAACTTATAAGAAAGTGCTTGCCCAGGCCATGCGATATAACGTTCCACTTCAGCAACGACGTCGCTTTTTGCCATAGACGAATTAGCAAGCATGTAGTCAATCCCCTGCTGACGCGTCCACCCTTTTGCATGAAAACCGGTATCAAGCACTAAACGCATAGCACGTAATTGCTCATCAGATAAACGGCCATACCACATATAAGGGTCGGTAAATAAACCAAGCTCTTTACCAAGACTTTCAGCGTACAGAGCCCAGCCTTCAGCAAATACGGTGTAACCACCAAATTTTCTGAAATTAGGTAAACCTTCTATTTCTTGCTGTAGCGCAATTTGAAAGTGGTGTCCTGGGGCAGCTTCATGAATCGATAAAGTTTCGAGTAAAAATTTAGGCTGTGCTTTTAAGTTAAAGGTATTGATATAAAAAATACCTGGACGAGAGCCATCTGGTGCGGGAGATGAGTAAGATGCCCCTGCAGCCGACTGTGCTCGGTATGCTTCAACCGGCTTCACTACATAAGGTGCTTTTGGGGCGACATCGAACAATAAGGGGACACGTGCATCTATCTTTTTCTTAACGTTTTCGTACGCTGCAACAAGTTCATCCGCTGTATCAAAGTAAAACTCATCTGAATCTCGTAAGTGAATAAAAAATGCAGCTAAGTCATCTTTAAAACCGACTGTCTCTTTTACTTTTTTCATTTCACTTAAAATACGCGACACTTCACTCAAACCAATTTCATGAATTTCGTCAGCGGATAAGCTCAGTGTGGTATTTTTTTTAATTTTGTGTTCGTACCATGCCTTTCCATTTGGTAAATCGCTATAGCCTACTGTTTCTCGGCTATTAGGAATATATTGCTCAACTAAGAACTGACTCATGCTGTTATAGGCAGGTACTAAACGCTGCATAATTAGCTCACGATATTGTGCGGTAATATCTTCTTTTTGCTGTGCACTGAACGATTCTGGTAGGTTTTTAATTGGCCCCCAAAATAACGAATCCTCGGCTTTTGTCACAACATGCGCTTTAAACTGTGGGGCAAGTTTTTGTGCAAGAGGTTTAGGCAACACCACCCCTAACTCAATGCCTTGAGCCATTGATTTCTCAACACTTGCTAGCCACTTAATAAAACCATCGCTACGGGTTAGAAAATGAAGATAGTCATCGGGCGTTTTAAATGGCTGTGCACTTTGTCCTGAGCCAAAGCCCGCATAGGTATTATGTGCGCCCGACATTTGATTAATAGGCAATAAATAATCAGGGAATTGCATACCTTCTAGCTTCAATGCTAAATCACGATTTAATATTTCGTAACTTAATAATGCTTGCCCGCTTAGCTGAGCTTGATCAATATATGCTAATCGTTGTTGATATTTTTTATAAAAAGCCGCTTTTTTATCACGATTGTGTTGTGAGATTTCAGCAGTAAATTTATCGTTAAATTCACTACGACCATTATAGGTTGCGCTGATTGGGCTAAATGTAAGAGACTCATCGTAATATTGTGCAACAAGCACATCAAGTTGTTGCTGGGCAGAAAGTTCTGAAATAATACTTGCTGGATCGTTTGTTGTAGTTGGCGCAGTACTGTTACTAGCACTTGCGTTAAGCTCTGTATTAATGCAACCAGTTAATGTAAACATTACACCGCTGGCTACTAAAGCTAATTTAATTAATTTCATGATAATCCTTTTAAAATTTGCCCGCTGATTATGAGCATTAATAGTGACTAAATAAAGAAATTACGACAGATTACGTTCATCGCTATTTATTTGCTCTTTTAATTAAGCTTGGTACAGTCAAGGAAGTTCCTACTTTCTCTATAAGAAGAATAAAATGAAAAAACACCTGCTCTCAGCTTCTATAACATTATTGTGTTTAACGAGCTTAAATGTGCACGCCGTAACTTATGTATCGGCAAAAGCCATGCTAGATGTAGAAAACGGTACGTTAATACAATCGCCATTAATTACCATTGATAATGGCATGATCATATCCATAGAAAGCAATAAAAAACCAACGCTCACCAAAACAGATAAGTTAATTGATTTACCAGCGCTAACGCTACTTCCGGGTTTAATGGATATGCATGTGCATTTAACAAGCGATCCTACGGTTCCTCGCAGTGAACGTTTAGGGCAGTCAGTGCCACGTATGGCGATTAAGGCCGCTCATTTTGCAAAAAAAACACTCGAAGCCGGATTTACAACGGTGCGTAATGTTGGCGCTGAAGGTTATAGTGTAATAGCAGTACGTGATGGTATAAATGCGGGTGATATTGTTGGCCCACGTATTTGGGCTGCAGGACCAGCACTGGGCATTACAGGTGGGCATTGTGATAACAACCGCCTTCCGCCAGAACTTAAATATACATCAACAGGTATAGCAGATGGCCCTTGGGCTGCACGTATAAAAGTGCGTGAGAACATAAAGTATGGTGCAAATGCGATTAAGTTTTGTGCCACGGGTGGTGTGTTTTCAAAAGGCACTAAAGTAGGCGTACAGCAATATTCTTTTGAAGAAATGAAAGCCATTGTCGATGAAGCTCACATGCGAGATTTACCCGTAGCCGCGCATGCACACGGAACAAGCGGAATAAAAACGGCTATTAAAGCAGGCGTTGATAGTGTTGAACACGCCAGCTTTTTAGACGACGAAGCAATAGCGCTTGCAAAAAAGCACGGTACTTGGCTCTCTATGGACATTTACAATACCGAATACACGCTGAGCTTTGGTGAGCAAAACGGCGTTGACGAAGAAAACCTCAATAAAGAACGCCAAGTATCTAAAAAACAACGCGATAGCTTTAGCCGTGCGATTAAAGCCGGCGTTAAAATGGTGTTTGGCACCGATGCTGCAATTTATCCCCATGGTGATAACGCAAAGCAATTTTCACGTATGGTTGAATTTGGCATGACTGAGCTGCAGGCAATCCAAGCATCAACGATTAATAGCGCGAAACTATTAAAAATGGACGATCAGTTAGGACAAATTAAAATAGGCTTTGCCGCAGATTTAATTGCTGTAAAAGGCAACCCATTAAAAGACATCGCCTTATTAGAGCAAATTCCTTTTGTAATGAAAGCAGGCATTATTTATAAAGAAAATAAATAATAAAATAAAGGCGGTGTACTCTTAGTGCACGCCTTTATTATTTTTAAAGCCAGGTGTTTACTCTCTCTTACATACATCTCAATTTAAACTAAATGTTAACTAGTTTAAATTAAAGTTGCTAAAAAACAGTTTAAAGCTCAAAGATCAATCAAACAGTTCTAGTTTAGAAAAATAATTGAACTTTTTATTCACTTTAAAAATAATAACCATTATCATTCGCGCAAACTTGTTAAATGCGAATAATTATCACCCCATGAAAAAATTTAAATACTCACTACTTACCCTTGCATGCTTAAATGCACAGGCAGCTATTGCAGTTACCACAGCGGAAGAAGACATTGAACGTATAAGCGTGTACGAAAAACAAAACCGCGTTGTTATGAGTTCGGGACTTGCGACTAAATCTGACATGTCGTTAATGGAAACGCCAGCACCGGTTGTGATTATTGACCGAGAACTAATTGAATCTCAAGGCGTTGACAATTTACAAGATTTAGTAAGAAACGTGAGTGGCTTAACACAAGCTGGAAACAACTACGGCATTGGTGATAATTTAATCGTTCGTGGTTTAGGCGCTAACTACACCTACGATGGCATGTATGGTGGTGCAGGACTTGGCAACACATTTAACCCTACGCGTTCGTTGACCAATGTGGACTCTGTCGAAATATTAAAAGGCCCTGCAACGGGTTTATACGGTATGGGCAGTGCCGGTGGCGTCATTAATTTAATAGAAAAAAAACCTGAGTTTAACGAAAATCACAAAGTGGCTGTCGAGCTTGGTCAGTGGGATAGTTATGCACTGTCTGTTGATAGCACAAATGCGATTACCGAAGATTTAGCGTACCGTGTTGTTGCTAAAACAGCATCAAGCAATGGCTTTCGTGATTTAAAAGAAAACCGTGATGAAATTTTTACGTCATTAAAATATGTATTTAGTGATAAGCAAAACATCATGCTTTCAGCTGCATACATTAAAGATGCGATTGCGGTTGACTCTATCGGTCACCCTATTCGTATATTCAACTCTGCGTCGGTAAATGGTCTAACAGCAGGAGAAGTAACTGGTGCCGATTTAGTAAATGATGCCACATCAGCAGGTTTACAACTCAATGAATCACAACGCGACCAATTAGCAAGTTCGTTATCTGCATCAGATGGCTTAACGCCTTATAGCTTTGGCACAAACGGTATTATTTCACCGATGGCTAAAGATAACGAAGGTGAAGAACTGCGTTTTAAATTAACGCATAACTATTACATTACCGACGATTTGTTTTTAAATCAGCAGTTACAATATCGTAATTACACATCAAGTTTTGCACGCCAAACAGGTGCTTATAACTATGTATATTGGGATCGTAGAGGGGTAATTAATCAAGATCCAAGAGCGCCATTAGTGGTTGACGATGTACTTTACCCTTTTGCAGCTCGCCGACAAGAATATCGTCAAGTTGAAGCGGATGAAAAGTCGTGGCAATATTTTGCTGATTTACGCTATGACTTTATGTTGGGCGGCGTAGACAATGAGCTACTTTTAAACGCAAATTATGAAGATCGTGATATCCGCTTTGAGCAATATTCAATTTACGATAAAGACTATATTATTAGAGATAAAAACAAAGCAATTAGTTACCAGGGTAAGCTTCCGTACATTTTTGATATTAGAAACCCAAACTGGCCAACAGGTAACTTTGAAGATTACGATCCACTTAAAACAAGTAATTACAATAAAAAAGTACAAGCATGGGGCTTAGGTATTCAACATGTAGCGTATATAAATGATCAATTTACTACGCGTATTGGTGCGGCTTATAACCAAATTAAACAAAGCTATGAACACCTTGGCGTTGATGCGCGTTATAGACAGAGCCTTGCAGCACCTAAGCCTAAAGCGAATACCTCTGACGGAGGTTTGACGTATAACTTAGGCGCAACATATCAACCTAATGAAGACCTATCTATTTTTGTCAACCACTCGAAAGGCCGGACGGCTTATAGTGTTTTAGGCACAGTGACAGGTAACGAAGCCGACCGAAAAGATTCTGAATCATTAAGTAATGATTTAGGGGTTCGTTTCAAGGCATTTGATGATCAATTACTTGCCTCAGTTGTTATATTTGAAAGCGCTCGTACAAACCTACAATACAGTAACCCACTGTATGAAGCTGGCGTATCAGCCCCGAATGTCAGCGAAAACTTTTTTGACGGTAAAGAAGAGACCAAAGGTATTGAGCTTGATTTAAACGCGTACTTAAACGATAAGTGGAAAATCAACTTAAACAGTGTTTACCAAGATGCCCGCGACAAAAAGAATCCAAATAGCAGCAGCTACGATACGCGTCAAAAAGGCGTACCGTATGTAACAGCAAGTACGTGGGTGACTTACTACGCGAATATGTTTGACTTACCTCAAGCGATAAATATTAGCGGCGGTGTGTCATATGTTGCACAGCGTAGCACTAACTCAACATCATTTGGTATTCCTGATGGTTATGTACCAGGTTACATACTTTACGATACCGCTGTTTCGTACACTACAGACAAATGGCATATACAATTAAACCTAAATAACCTGTTTAATAAAAAGTATTATTCAAAAGCAATGTTTCTAGGTGGTATGCCTGGGGAAGAGCGCAATGCGAAGCTAAGCTTTAGTTATACACTTTAATAGTTTAAACAATTAAAAAGCACGGTATGCTAATTCAGACACCGTGCTTTTTTGTATGTAAAAAGACTTATACCAATCTGCTTATATATGGGTCTAATATTAAATCGTAACTACTATGCGACCATTAATTTCACCTTTGATCATATCGTCAAAAATTTCATTAATATCCTCTAAGCATTTTTCTTCAATAATTGCTTTAACTTTGCCCTGTGCAGCAAACTCTAAACATTCTTGTAAATCTTTACGAGTACCAACAATAGAGCCAACTACCGAGACTCCATTAAGCACGGTATCAAAAATAGGCAACGGCATATCCTCTGGAGGTAACCCCACTAATACACATTTACCACCACGGCGTACACTCTTATAAGCTTGTTCAAACCCCGCTTTTGATACCGCAGTACACACAACGCCGTGCGCGCCACCTACTTGCTCAAAGATAGCGTCGCTCGGAACCACCTCTTTAAAATCGAGTGTTATATCGGCACCGAGTTCTTTAGCGAGCGCGAGCTTTTCTTTGCCGGTATCAACGGCTATAACGTTAAAGCCCATCGCTTTGGCATATTGCACAGCTAAGTGCCCAAGCCCGCCCACACCAACAATAGCAACCCATTGGCCTGGTTTCGCATCTGATACTTTTAATGCTTTATACGTTGTAACGCCTGCGCAAAATAGCGGTGCAGCTTCAGAAAACCCAAGTTCATCGGGTATTTTTATAACGTAGTCTCCGTGCGCTAAACAATATTCTGCATAGCTGCCATCAATAGAGTAACCAGTATTATGCTGCGATAAGCAGAGTGTTTCTTTACCATCGAGACAAAATTCACAGTGCCCACAAGCACTGTATAACCAAGGAATACCAACTCTATCCCCAACTTTAAGATGCTTTATATTACAGCCTAGTTTTTCAATAACCCCAACACCTTCATGGCCTGGTACTAATGGCATTTTTGGTTTAACGGGCCAATCACCATGACACGCGTGTAAATCTGTATGACAAACACCGCAGGCTGCTATTTTTACGAGTACATCATTAACACCCACCTCAGGAATAGGCAAATCTGTGATTTCTAATTTACCTTTAAATTCATTATTTATTGCAGCTTTCATAATCATTCCATCCTGTGTAAGAAATAGTAAAAAACATGTATTCGTCACTTTTTTACAACATAACTTAACCTAGAGCGATACACGTTAATCTAAATCAAACTTTAGTAATAAATAATGTATTTAAGGGACGCTAAGATCTTGCTATCCAAAATCAGCGTGCTAGCATTTAGTTTCTGAAATTATTGAAAGTTAATAAGCTATGAGTTTATCCGAAAAGAATTTTGCCTTTGTAATGCATTGTGGTGAAATGGGCAGCCGCTGGGGGTTCAATCGCACAATCGGGCAAATGTGTGGCTTGCTGATTATCACTAAAAACCCAATGACAGCCAATGAAATTGCCGACGCATTAAGTATTTCGCGTGGGAATGTGAGTATGGGTATTAAAGAATTACAATCGTGGCAGCTAATTAGAGTACAGCATATTCCAGGCGATCGAAAAGAATACTACGCCCCGGCGGGTGATATTTGGGATATGGCCAATCGTGTATTTGAAGAGCGAAAAAAACGAGAAATAGAGCCTACACTTACTTTACTGCGCGACAATTTATTAGACAAAGCTATCAATGACGACGAAATTTATGCTCAAAAGCAAATGGGCGAAATTCATAACCTACTTGAAACCGTGACCAAATGGTCATCCGAACTACAACGCTTAACGCCTGAGCAGCTTAATAAACTGATGAAGCTTGGATCAGGAATTGGTAAAGTTATTGACTTAAAAGATAAAATATTTAAAAAAGAATAAAGCCGCCACTGCGGCTTTATTTATTCATGCATTTAAATAATTAAATTTTTGGGTAAGCAATTTTATCTGATAAATAACCTACGCTGGTTGCAAAGTAATAAGAGCGATTCCAATGCATAAACACTTTGTAATTATCGTAGGCTAGATACATGCGGCCATTAATGTCATCAGGCATAACAAGTGCAGCACGCACATTAACATTGGGTAGGTCGCGCCCATCCGCTCTGCGAACACCTAAGGCTTGCCAATCGGCTAATGAACGCTCAGAATCATTCCAGTATTCTAGCCATTGTTTACGTGTTTTTGTGCCACGCACCAAAATATATTTACTATCAAAATTGTCAGGCAATTGAACTTGGCGGCCCCATGTAAGAGAATCGTTCCAACCTTCTTGCTTTAAATAATTAGCAATTGAAGCAAACGCATCTTCTTTTGTGGTCCAAATATCTTTGCGGCCATCATTATTGTAATCAACCGCATAGGCATTAAATGAGGTAGGCATAAATTGCGTTTGCCCCATAGCACCAGCCCAAGAGCCTTTAAATTTATCTAATGTAATATGACCTGATTTTAAAATATCGAGTGCTGCCCATAGCTGGCGTTTATAAAGCGCTTCTCGGCGACCATCGAATGCAAGCGTAACAAGCGATGAAATTACATTGTGCCCGCCTTGTATTGCACCAAAGTTACTCTCAAGACCCCAAAGTGCCACGATAAAACGTGCCTGTACACCATACTCTTTAGCAACTTGTTCAAGTATGTCTTTATTTTCAGCATACAGCTTTCGTGCACGATCAATTTTCCACTGCGGTACACGTTTAGGTAAATAGGTTTTTAGTGTTTCTTTTACTTCAGGCTGATTTTTATCAGCTGACACTACTTTTTCTTTGTATGTTGCTGTTGCAAACGCGTCATCTATAAGTTTGGCTTCATAGCCTTTTGCAATAGCTTCTTGTTTTAAATTAGTTATATAGTCTTTAAATTCAGCTTGTGTTTTTGCCATTACAGATGAGCTTAGGCACAGTCCACATAATACGACTACCAGTTTTTTAATCACTATCGGCTCCATTTTGTTTTCGTAGTTCACTTAACAGATTTTGTTCAGGTGGGGGAAGTTGTAAATAATAGCCCTGATCAGTTAATGCACTTTTAACTGTTTCTAAATCAGACCCCCCTAAATGGTGACGCTTTGCTAAGTTGATGATCATTACATAATGAGGTTGACCGAACGTAGCCATTAAAGGTTCAGGTACTTTGCTAAAATCATCTCTTTTTTCGACAAATAAGAAAGTATCCGCTTTTTTCTTACTTTTATATACTGCAGTGAGCATTATGGCCCTATAAATTCTTGCTTAACAATGCTGCACACTATAACATGAGAGTAATAATAAGTTAAAAATATTAGATTATAAATTTCAATAAAGGCCTTATTCAGCCTGCGTTTATCTAAAATTATTTTCTGATCAGACAATTCAATTGAGCGTGTATGTCAGACCAAATTTTTGAGCTAAAAGGAAATCTTTTTACGTTATCAGTTTTACATCTTTATAGTACTGATATAAACCTATTAGCAGAACAACTGTATATCAAAATTGCCCAGGCCCCTAAATTTTTTGAGGGTGCGCCTATCGTTGTCAATTTAATTGAGATAAAAAACAGTACTCTTGATTTTGTACATTTAAAGTCATTAATAGAACGTATGAGTTTTAATGCTGTTGGTGTGTGTAATGGCTCCGACGAGCAACATGCACAAGCTAAAGCAGCGGGCCTGTCTGTATTAAATTATTCACAGGATGTTAAGAGTGAACCTGTTAAACAGGAGCTTAATACATCAATTGTCGAAAAAAATGTAATATTACCGGCACAAATTATTAACGGTACAGTGCGTTCTGGTCAGCAAGTATATGCAAAAGACAGGGACCTCATTGTATTGGGTGCGGTAAGTCATGGTGCGGAAGTAATCGCCGATGGCAATGTACACATATATGGAACCCTTCGTGGACGAGCGATTGCCGGCGCGAAAGGATTAAAAAACGCACACATTTTTTGTCAACGATTAGAAGCAGAACTTGTTTCTATAAATGGCAATTACTGGATCAGTGATTCGCTTCAAGGTGAACACTGGGGAAATGCTGTGCAAATACAACAAAAAAATGATTCATTAGAAATTTCAGCTTTGGTTAAAGGATAAATCTCATGGCAAAAGTAATTGTCGTTACCTCGGGTAAAGGCGGTGTTGGTAAAACAACATCAAGTGCTGCAATTGGCACCGGCTTAGCGTTAAAAGGCTATAAAACAGTTATTATCGACTTTGATATTGGTTTACGTAACTTAGATTTAATTATGGGTTGTGAACGCCGTGTGGTTTATGATTTTGTGAATGTGATTAACGGTGAAGCAAAGCTTAACCAAGCACTGATTAAAGACAAACGAGTGGATAAGTTATTTTTACTTCCCGCTTCGCAAACACGCGATAAAGACGCACTAACACGTGAAGGTGTAGAGCGTGTTTTAAACGAGCTCAAAGAAGACTTTGACTATATTGTATGTGACTCACCAGCGGGTATCGAAGCTGGTGCAATGATGGCAATGTACTTTGCGGATGAAGCAATTGTAACAACTAATCCAGAAGTATCGTCGGTGCGAGATTCAGACCGCATTTTAGGCATTCTACACAGTAAATCAAAACGCGCTGAAGAAGGCCTAGAAAATATTAAAGAGCATTTACTATTAACACGCTACAACCCTGAGCGTGTTGCTAAAGGTGAAATGCTGTCGGTTGAAGACGTGCAAGATATTTTAGCAATAGATTTATTAGGTGTGATCCCTGAATCACAAGCGGTACTAAGTGCATCTAACTCAGGCCAACCCGTTATTCTCGATAGTGAGTCTGACGCAGGGCAAGCTTATGCAGATGCCATTAATCGCTTACTCGGTGAAACCGTCGATTTTCGCTTCTTAGATGTAGAGAAAAAAGGCTTATTTAAACGGATTTTTGGAGGTTAACGTGTCTTTACTTGACTACTTCCGCTCAGAAAAGAAAAATAGTGCGTCATTAGCAAAAGAGCGATTGCAGATCATTGTCGCGCACGAGCGTTCTCAACGAGGTACGCCGGATTACTTACCACAATTAAAACAAGATATTTTAGATGTGATCCGTAAATACGTGAACGTAAGTAGCGATGCAGTACAGGTACAGTTCGATCAGAACGAAGATGATTTAGCCGTACTTGAACTAAACGTTACGTTACCCGATGAAGAAAAAAAATAATTAAAAAACGGACGCTCTAAGCGTCCGTTTTTATTGAAGCTATTTAAAGCTTCAACCATTAAATATGTTGCTAAAAATAACACCCCTGACGATACCCCCTGCCTTAATAATATTAATCTATAGTAATACTTAATCAATTTGATGGCTTAATACAGCAGCACAATAAAAAACTGAAAATAAAAAAAGACCAAAAACGTTAGTTTCTGATCTTTTGTCTGTCAAAATTAATTTTCTCTAGCCAGAAATTTTCAGTCAAAACAAGGCGAATTTACGCATTAATAGCGGGCCTATTGTAAGTAAATTCAACGTAGTTAGCGCTGAAAACAGCTGATCGAGAAAGATTTATTATCCAGAATT
>NZ_PNDU01000371.1:0-328 GCF_005886635.1 Pseudoalteromonas sp. S558
GCTATAAGTACTGGGCCATACGGGATACAACGCCGACACCTGAGCAAGTAAGGTTAGAGGCTGAAGTAAAAGCAATACATGCGATGAGTGGTGGTTCAGCAGGGGCACGGACAATCGCAGCGATAGCAACGAACAATGATTTTGAATTGAGCCGTTATCGTGCAGCTAAGCTAATGGTTAAATTAAAGCTCGAAAGCTGCCAAGTACCTCAACATTCATATAAACGTGGTGGTAATGAACACCTTGAAATCCCAAACCTGCTTGATAGACAGTTTGATGTTGTTGAGCCTGATACCGTGTGGTGCGGTGATGTGACGTATATTTGGAC
>NZ_PNDU01000372.1:0-569 GCF_005886635.1 Pseudoalteromonas sp. S558
TTTTGTTCCTCACTTACTGGAGACAATGACCACTCATCTACATCATGAAGTATATGTGTAGTGGTCAATAAAATTTGGCCACAGTTTTAGAATCTTTGTATCTGACCTCAGATTCATTTGGCGCTAAACCGGCATTATAATGATGCGGCCTAACATTATTGTAATATCCATTTATGTAATCACTCACGCTATATTTAGCGTCTATAAAATTTCCATATCCACTCTTTGGCATCCATTCCGTCTTAAAGCTTCTAAAAAACCGCTCCATTGGCGCATTATCCCAACAGTTTCCACGCCTGCTCATACTTTGTGTGATTTTATAGCGCCATAAACGTTGGCGATATTTTAAACTTGTATAATGACTACCTTGGTCAGAGTGAAACATCAGTCCTGTCGGTTTTCCTCTGCTTTCATACGCGAGTTCAAGCGCTTTTAGCGTTAAATTAGTATCTGGTGATAACGACATTGCCCAGCCAACCACTTTGCGTGCAAATAAATCAATAACGACGGCTAAATAAGCCCAGCGATTGCCCGTCCAAATATACGTCACATCACCGCACCACACGTTA
>NZ_PNDU01000373.1:0-478 GCF_005886635.1 Pseudoalteromonas sp. S558
TTTTGTTCCTCACTAACTGGAGACAATGACCACTCATCTACATCATGAAGTATATGTGTAGTGGTCAATAAAATTTGGCCACAGTTTTAGAATCTTTGTATCTGACCTCAGATTCATTTGGCGCTAAACCGGCATTATAATGATGCGGCCTAACATTATTGTAATATCCATTTATGTAATCACTCACGCTATATTTAGCTTCTATAAAATTTCCATATCAACTCTTTGGCATCCATTCCGTCTTAAAGCTTCTAAAAAATCGCTCCATTGGCGCATTATCCCAACAGTTTCCACGCCTGCTCATACTTTGTGTGATTTTATAGCGCCATAAACGTTGGCGATATTTTAAACTGGTATAATGACTACCTTGGTCAGAGTGAAACATCAGTCCTGTCGGTTTTCCTCTGCTTTCATACGCGAGTTCAAGCGCTTTTAGCGTTAAATTAGTATCTGGTGATAACGACATTGCCCAGCCAAC
>NZ_PNDU01000374.1:0-468 GCF_005886635.1 Pseudoalteromonas sp. S558
ACTTTTTCAAGTTAGTTGTCGCATCAAGTTAAATTTTATGCCGCCCGCACTTCTTCTTTTTTCTCTGGATTCAAATTTACTTCATTGATCATTGTCCAATCTCTAGACTTTCCTGACCAACGACTTGGATTCTGTAATTTCGCCATTTCATTTACCCGATGACGTTTCGCTAGTATCGCTTTATCTAATCCTAAATGGCGCTGGTTTGGCGTGACAAATTTAATACCGCTGTGCAAGTGCTCATCGTTGTACCAATCTACAAATCCGTTAACCCATTTCCTTGCGCTCGCGATATCTTCAAAGGCTTTCTCAGGGTATTCTGGACGATACTTTAACGTCTTAAATAGCGATTCAGAATAAGGGTTATCATTACTCACAGACGGTCGGCTAAATGAAGGAACAATACCTAACTCCTGCAATGTCGCTAATAACGTTGCCCCTTTCATTGGACTGCCATTATCCGAGTGC
>NZ_PNDU01000375.1:0-1723 GCF_005886635.1 Pseudoalteromonas sp. S558
GAATTAAATTAATGATCTATTATAGCGACAAAAAAATAGCTCAATAACAAGGCTAAAATTATGATACATAGCTGTTCTATATAAATAATTTTTAACGTAGTTAGTGAGTTATTTAATACGCTAAAGTGATCATGTTTTTAATAAAATTGGAATTATACCAATTTACTAATTAAGCGGTCTATTTTGAGGTAAGGGTTTCGTTATTTAGTTGCTCTCGGCAATTACCACTGCATGGTTCTACATCCATGCAGTCGTTTATCGAGGTTTTTAACGCAGTTAGCACCCAGTTTAGCTCCTCAAATTGATTGCGTATTCTTGTGGATTAGTATTAGTTAACCTGAACTACATTTGAAAAATTACTTTGTTAAGCATGAGTATTGCTTACATCTTTTAACAGACATTAACCTTTAAAAACGATAAATTTAGACCCTCATTGATAAAGAGTACCTTAAATGCCAATTAATAAAGAATCTATCGCTATAACCTTGTCTATTGCCGCTGTTACTATTGCCAGCTATGGTGCATTTTTTACAACAGCACCTTCAACATCTCATCTTCAATCGCAAAATATGCATGACTCACGCTCTAGTAATGAAATTGATCGTTCTAATACATCAGTCAGCAATAACCCTTTATTAAAAGACTTACAAACACAGGTTACTGCTTTAAAACTAGAGCTGACAAATTTGAAGCTAAGTAATATCGGCCCTAATGAGAATGTATCATCTCCCGACATTAAAGAGCTGGTGCTCGCCGTTATTGAAGAAAAAGAACAAAAAGAAATTGAAGAACTACGAGATAAAAATCCATTATATGGCTTTTATGC
The DNA here is from genome assembly GCF_005886635.1 of Pseudoalteromonas sp. S558. Classification (NCBI taxonomy): domain Bacteria; kingdom Pseudomonadati; phylum Pseudomonadota; class Gammaproteobacteria; order Alteromonadales; family Pseudoalteromonadaceae; genus Pseudoalteromonas; species Pseudoalteromonas sp. S558. The sequence goes on from NZ_PNDU01000375.1 coordinate 827, forward strand.
TGATTTACCTGAAGATTACGACTTACGGATTAAATCAGATCCTGCATTCACAAAAAGTGTAAATGAAGAATTGCGAAACAAAATATTAAGTACACATTATACTGATTTAGAACGCTTGGGAGCATTGAGCCAGTTACAGATGAATATGTTCATTTTGAATAAATCGCAAATGCCCGAATACGACTATGAGGCCGTGGGCAGCATTTTAGATTTAGCTACTGTAAGCAACGATGAGAAGTTTAAAATACAAGCTATAGAAATCACAACACAGGCCCCTGTAAGTGATTACCGTTTAGTAGAGCGCTTTTCAACAATACTCAAGCAAGATAATAACGATTACGTTCGTACTCTTGCTAGCCAAGGCTTGATAAATCAATACTACCAAGCAAAAGGCACAAAAAATGGGGATATTCAGCAAGTAGCCGAGCAAATTTTATCCCTATATCAAAATACCTCTGACGAAAAAGTGAAATCACTTTTACATGAAATGGTGGGTGACGAAGTAATGCTAGAAGAATTACGTAAACATTCGCAGGGCTGAGCCTAAAAGGATTAATAAGCAACCTAAGCTCAAGCTAAGTCATTAAAAAGGTCACCCAGAGTGTAATGCCGTTCACTTAAGGTGAACGGCTTTTTTATTTCTAGCGTACCCTGCGATCTAGGCTTGACTGAACGAGGAAAACTTCGCCCCCTTCGAGGCTCTAGAATTAGGCTTTCTGCCATCACATAAAAGTATTTTAATTGACGCGGTATGGCTCTAGGTGTTGAATAAGGTAATCCAACAAGCAACCTCATTATTTGAGCTAAACTACCATTGAAACTGAGTTGGTATGGTAAGTAATCACTTTTTAATGTGTGGTACATTTTTACTATCTGATATCGCACCATATTATAAGT
>NZ_PNDU01000376.1:0-3615 GCF_005886635.1 Pseudoalteromonas sp. S558
GACCTATTCTGATTGATTTTGCACAAGTACGTTTGGTATTTAGGCAAGGCAGATCCTATGTCGTGTGGTTATTCCCCATAAACAGGCGATAACGCAGTATAAATGTCAAACCTCGCGCCGCGATTAAATCGCCCCTAGATTGAACAAATTTCAATCTACAAAGGTCAACACGCCCTAGCGTTGGCGCATAACCCCTTCTTGCATTGTTGAGGCAATTAAGTTGCCCAGGCGGTCAAAGAACTGCCCTCTTACCAATCCTCGGCCTGAGCTAGCGATTGGACTATCTATTGAATATAAAATCCAGTCATCCATTCTAAATGGACGATGAAACCACATTGCATGATCGATAGTCGCTACTTGCATGTTTGGTTGCATAAACGATACGCCATGAGGTTGTAATGCAGTTGGTAAAAACTCAAAGTCTGACGCATAAGCTAACAAATAATTATGAATGCGTTGGTCATCTGGCATATCACCATTAGCTTTAAACCAAATATGCTTAACAGGCTCCATTGCTTCCGGCTTAAACGGGTTATGAAAGGTGACAGGTCGCATTTCAATTGGCATTTCACGAATAAATTTATTGCGAATCGCTTCTGGAATATGTGACGCATGCTCTTGATAAAACTCTAACGACGACCGCAGCTCCTCTGGTTCAGGTACATCAGGCATGGTTGCTTGATGTGACAAGCCATCTTCTTTACCTTGAAATGACGCGGTCATATAAAAAATCGGTTTACCATATTGAATTGCTTTTACACGACGAGTACTAAAACTTTTTCCATCGCGAATAGTTTCTACATCATAAACAATGGGTTTAGCTGGATCGCCAGGGCGTAAAAAGTAAGAATGGAGGGAATGAACAATACGCCCTTCAGGTAATGTTTCTTTGGCTGCAGAGAGGGCTTGCCCCATAACTTGACCACCAAACACAGCACCAAAGCCTAAATCCTGACTTTGTCCGCGATATAAACCCTGCTCTATTTCTTCAAGTGTTAACAGCGACAATAAATCATCTAATACTTGGCTCATTACATCTTCCTCAATCCCCAGATAAGTTAATGATACTATAGACTAGAACTATGTAAATATTTGTTAGGGGTACTGCTATGGCTTACTGGCTTTTTAAAACCGAACCCGATGCGTTTTCATTAGATGATTTAAAAAACGCACCAAAACAAACCACTCTTTGGGAAGGCGTACGTAATTACCAAGCGCGAAACTTTATGCGTGATGGCGTTAAAATTGGCGACTTGGCGATGATTTATCATTCAAGCTGTAAACAAGTTGGCGTAGTGGGTATTGCTACAGTTACAAAAGAAGCTTACCCAGATCCAACTCAATTTGATTTAAGTAGTGATTATTACGACGCTAAAGCCACCAGCGAGAAACCACGCTGGGTTGTTGTTGAAGTTACTTACCAAGGCCACCTAAAAAAGTTAGTTAGTCTCAAAGACATTAAAGCGAATAATAATATTACTGAAATAGCACTTAAAAAAGGTGGTCGCTTGTCTGTAATGCCTGTTAGTGAAAATGACTGGGATGAAATTATTAAAATGGCGAAGTAGCGCTCTGCAGTTATTACTGAGACGCGCAGCAGCTTACTCCAAGCAAGTTACTATGGGTCACAAATTAATGCTATAAATACACTATAAATACAATGACGCTCTAAAAGAGCGCCATTGTATTATTTTTTTTTCTTCTTTTTGTGCCCATGCTTTGGAACAATTAAGAAATATAAAAATAACCCTAACCACGAAAAAATAATGATCCCAAATAGCCAGCCGTTTTTTTCATGGCCTTGAGTTCGTTTGTTATTAAGCACTATCACTACAGGTAAAATGTAGGCGCTCAATATAATAATTAAAAATACAACTTCATTCATTCTTTTACTAAGCTTTCCCAGTTTACTTCGTTATTTAGCACGCGTTCGACGGCTATGTAATGCAAAATATCGCCGGCATTTATTTTATAATCAAGCGGTGGATTTAAATCCATATTTTGTGCACTCAAGTTGTGCGCCACGCCTAATAAAATTGCATCATGCTCAAGCTTAAAATGATGAAACAAAGTACCAAATTCCATTTCTTTACTATCTTTTGGTATTGCTAAGCTAAATTGCGTATCACCGTGAAGTGTAGACAGTAGTTCTTCTTGTACTCGACTAGAGCCAGGATCTTGCATTGAACGCACAAGTATTTCTGCTGATTTAGCGCTAGAGCATTCTATATTTTGACAATGCTCTAGTAGCATATCTATTTTAGTTTCATCTAAAAAGTGCGCGCTTATATGGCAATCATCTTTAACTAAACGGCTTATACGCAGTGCAGTAGTAAATGTTTGATCGTCATCTTGGCCATCAATAATAACCTTATCGGCACGATTAATAGCCACACGCTCTAACTCAGCTAAATTAGTAAAACTCGTTAAACGCGCAAAATCAACACTATCATTTGCTAAAAATGGATGATCCATCTGCTCTGTGACCGCAAGTAGAATTCGACGATCGGTTCGTTTAGTATCGGCCAGAATATAATCAATCATTTTTTTTGTACGGGTATCGTGCCAACCAAAAATAATTATGTGATTAGTACTGTGGGCAAAACTTTTATCACCAGTCATAGCGCGCCTAATTAAGTAAGTAACAGTTTGTCCTGCTTTTCCCAACAGAACACCAAATAAAGCCAAACCAAATGGAATTTGTATTAACGCGACCACCCAACGACCAAGCTCAGTAGTTGGACTAAAATCACCATAACCTACCGTTGATGTTGTTATTACGTAATAGTAAATAAAAGTGCTTGGAGGTATCAAGGTCTCTTCATTTGCTAGCACCAATAAACACCATGTAATAATAATATGCAAAGAAATAACAATAGCTATAGATTGCCAACTTACTTGCTCTATATGGCTGCGTAATAACACGATGAAACGTTTAAAAGTATGATGCATAGTTTTAATTGCTAATAGATTAGTAAAATCACTTTGTAGTACGGTACTGTAAATTATACCACCATAGCAACAACTAGCTGCAAATTTAACCTCGAAAGATAAACAGACCCTAAGCTATAATGCCGCTCACTTAAGGTGAACGGCTTTTTTATTTCTAGCGTACCGCTGTAGTCTTGGCTTGACTGAACGAGGAAAACTTCGCTCCCTCCGAGGCTCTAGAATTAGGCTTTCTGCCATCGCATAAAAGTATTTTAATTGACGCGGTATGGCTCTAGGTGTTGAATAAGGTAATCCAACAAGCAACCTCATTATTTGAGCTAAACTACCATTGAAACTGAGTTGGTATGGTAAGTAATCACTTTTCAATGTGTGGCACATTTTTACCATCTGATATCGCACCATATTATAAGTAAGCAACACTCCCCACAGCTCTTGCTTTACAAGCGCTGGTAAGCGACTTCTTAATGTTAATCGATTACCCAGCATATATTGCTTTTGTTCGCGATAACCAAGCTCTATCTCCCAGCGGTGACTGTATAAATCGCATCGGATCTGTCATCGATGTCACCACACTGCATGATTTCCCCTTTATTTTTCGAGTCACTAACCTCCCTATTAAGGTGTCAGGCAGCGTTGGCCACATTTTTCTTGCTCTTGGGTTGC
>NZ_PNDU01000377.1:0-285 GCF_005886635.1 Pseudoalteromonas sp. S558
AACTACCATTGAAACTGAGTTGGTATGGTAAGTAATCACTTTTTAATGTGTGGCACATTTTTACCATCTAATATCGCACCATATTATAAGTAAGCAACACTCCCCACAGCTCTTGCTTTACAAGCACTGGTAAGCGACTTCTTAATGTTAATCGATTACCCAGCATATATTGCTTTTGTTCGCGATAACCAAGCTCTATCTCCCAGCGGTGACTGTATAAATCGCCTATATCGGCTGACGGATATCGCATCGGATCTGTCATCGATGTCACCACACTGCATGATT
>NZ_PNDU01000378.1:0-279 GCF_005886635.1 Pseudoalteromonas sp. S558
GGAGTTGAGCAGCCATTTAATAATGGGGAGCGCTTTCGATGATTACAAGGTCAATGAAATGGTACTGGCTGAAAAGCTTATAGAAACCACACCAGACAATAGCCTCACTTTATTCGACAAAGGTTTTTATTCTTTAGGGCTTTTACATAAATGGCAAACGACTGGCAGTGACCGCCATTGGCTAATGCCCCTGAAAAAAAATGTGTAATATGACGTTATTCAAACATTAGGGCGTAATGATAAATTAGTCCAACTTAGCTGCAACCCAAGAGCAAGAAA
>NZ_PNDU01000379.1:0-12293 GCF_005886635.1 Pseudoalteromonas sp. S558
TTAACCTGAACTCTGGATAATAAATCTATCTCGTGCAGCTATTTGCAGCGCTAACTGCGTTGAATTTACTTGCAATAGGCCAGTAGATTAGCGCCTTGTTATTACAATTGCCAGTCTCGAGCAATCAATTGTACAGGTTCACTGCTTAGCCACTCTTGTGGTCGTAAGTAGTACTGATATAAATTAGCTTCTGGACTACCTTGCTCTGGTTTGAAATTATATTCCCAGCGTGCCAGTGGTGGCATAGACATTAATATAGATTCTGTACGTCCACCACTTTGTAAGCCAAATAACGTGCCTCGGTCCCATACTAGGTTAAATTCTACATAGCGTCCGCGACGGTAAAGTTGAAAATCACGTTGTTGCGCTGTGTACTCATCATTTTTACGACGCTCAATAATAGGTAAATAGGCATCTAAAAAGCCATTACCCACAGATTGCATAAACGCAAAACTCTTTTCAAAGCCTAGTTCGTTTAAATCGTCAAAAAACAAACCACCTACGCCTCGTGTTTCATCTCTGTGTTTTAAATAAAAATACTCGTCGCACCATGTTTTGTATTTTGGATAAACTTCACCGCCAAATGGCGCACACAGATCGTGAGCAACTTGATGCCAATGTTGTACATCTTCTAATACGGGGTAAAAAGGAGTGAGGTCAAACCCACCACCAAACCACCATATTGGCTCTTCGCCTTCTTTTTCGGCTATAAAAAAACGTACGTTGGCATGGCTGGTTGGCACATGTGGGTTTTTTGGATGAATAACTAACGACACACCGCATGCATGAAAGCTGCGCCCTGCAAGCTCAGGTCTATGCGCTGTTGCAGAGCCTGGCATTGAAGCACCAAATACGTGTGAGTAGTTAACTCCACCTTGCTCTATTACTGTGCCATTTGTGGTTACACGTGTACGGCCACCACCGCCTTCTGCTCGTTGCCAATTATCTTCTATAAATTTAGCACTGCCATCTGCCGCTTCTAAACCTTGGCAAATAGTGTCTTGCAAAGCCATAAAGTATGCTTTTACTTGATCTAATAATTCGCTGTGCATATTAACCTCTAAATATTTTTCCAGTCATGGCATCTTTAATTGTGCTTGGTTGAGTATTACCACCTAACGGCTCGTCAACATAAAAACCAACTTGCTCTGCAAATTGCGTTTTAGCTTGCTCAATACTAGTGACCGTTTCTTGACCTGTTAAGTTTGCACTGGTTGATACCAGCGGTTTGCCAAACTCTTGGCACAAACGTTTTACTGTTGGATGGTTTGTTACTCTTACTGCGATAGTATCAAACTGCCCTGTTAACCATTTTGGTGTGTTTTTAGAAGCAGGCATAACCCACGTAATTGCAGCAGGCCAACTCGAAAAAATATCAGCGCGTTTATCCATCGGTATTTTTGCGTCATCTACGTATTTTAATAATTGCCCATAGTTATCAGCAATTAAAATAAGGCCTTTTTCGACTGGTCGCTGCTTAATTGCTAATAGTGCTTCAACGGCTTGTTGATTATCTGGATCGCAACCTAAACCATATACAGCTTCGGTTGGGTATAAAATAACTTCGCCTTGCGTTAAGCATGTTATTGCAGTGGGCGTATTTGAAACGTCTGACAAAATAGTCTCCAGAAATAATTAAACGTTATTCAGTTGAGGCAAGCTTATGCATGCAACTTTTTTGTGGGCATTGCAATAGTGTACCATTTGCCATATTTCTTTCTATGACGATTGGCCAGTTGCATTCAGGACACGAGTGTTCAACCGGTTTATTATTAAGCGTGTATTTACAGCTTGGGTAGCAATCACAAGAATAAAACACTTTACCAAACTTATTACTACGCGCGACTAAGTGACCTTTTTTGCATTTAGGGCAACTTGGTAACACTTCTTCATTTTGTTTTTCTTCGTTTTCGTTAGCAATGTAGTGGCACTGCGGATACCCAGTGCATCCAATAAACATCCCGTAACGACCATTTTTAACCACCAGCGGTTTACTGCACTGCGGGCATGCTGAATCTTCAAGAATTTTTATTTCGTTACTGTCGTGATGTGCCAGCGGTCTAATAAAGTCGCATTTAGGGTAACTTGCGCAACCTAAGAATGGGCCAGACTTACTATTGCGGATCACTAATTCTGAACCACACTGCGGGCATATCTCGTATTCTTTTTCGAGGGCGTGTTTGTTCGCCGAGAAAAGCGAATGGTCGATTTTACTCATGGTGATCCTAAAGGGTTAGTGAATTTTCGCCTAATATACCCAAACCACTTAAAGATACAAGTAATGGTGTACTTATCCGTTTAAGTAACCTGAGTAATTTACTAAAGGTAATTATTAATGAAGAAGCTCGCTGGGTTCATCAAAAATTAAATCCTCCATTTGTTCATATGCTTTTTCTGAACCGGGGACATTAAATAAAACCATAAGCACAATCCATTTTAAATCCTCTAAACTTATGTTTAATTTATCAAGTGCGGCTAAGCGATCCATTACCATTTCGCGAGTCACACTATTAATAACCCCTATTTGCTCAATGAACATTAAAAAACTGCGGCACTCAACACTCAGCCTTTGGCATTCGCTTTCAGTAAATATACGCATTGCGTGTTGAGGATTCGCTATAAGATAGGGAGATTCATCATTGTGTTGTAAGTCGGCTAATTGCTCTAGCCAGTCGAGCGCTTTGAATATTTCTGGCTTATTAAAACCCGCACGTAATAACTCATCGGTTAGCTCATTTTGCTCTGCAAAAATATCCGCTTCACTATGAATATAATTTTCAAAAAGATACATAAGAATATCAAACATATTACTTCCCTGCGCTTAACTTAATATAACCGTCTAACACTCGCTCTATCTGATCGTCTAACTCTAAGTCGAGCAACCTAGCGAGTACTTTATCTATTGGCCACTGCGCACGACGCACAATGTCGTCTACGCTAGTTACTTCAAACCCTATACTATTTAAAACTTCGCATTGAGAATTAGCTTGAATAGGCTGCTCTTTAGTATATATATCTTCTTGATAAGTGAAACTCACTTCATCAAGAATGTCGGTTACATTTTCTACCAATTTAGCACCTTGCTTTATTAAAAAGTGGCTAGCCTGCGCTAACGGATTCTTAATTGATCCAGGTACAGCAAACACCTCCTTATTTTGCTCTAACGCATAACGAACTGTTATTAATGAACCGCTTTTAATTTCAGCCTCAACAATAAGCACACCTAACGCGAGCCCAGATATAATACGATTACGACGTGGAAAATTATGTGCGTGAGCTGCAGTGCCTGGTAAAAATTCACTCACCAACAGGCCGCTTTCTAAAACTTGGTCTGTTAATAGTTTATGACGCTTAGGATAGTAAATATCAACTCCAGTACCGAGCACTGCGATGGTTTTACCAGTACCTGCAAGCGAGCCTTTATGTGCAGCGCCATCTATACCTCTGGCCATACCTGAAGTAACCGTAATACCCGCTAAAGTTAACTCGTATGCAAACTCTGATGCTATTTCAAGCCCGGTAGGTGTGGCATTACGACTCCCTACAATTGCAATTTGTGGAGTAGATAATAACGAGACATCCCCCCTACAAAAGAGTAATAAAGGAGCACTGGCTATCTGCCGGAGATCTTCAGGATAAAGCGCGTCAAAAATACACACTGCAATGATATGGTGCTGTGCAATTAATTGCTCATAATGACTTACTTGCTGCCAATTAGTATTAAGTAAGTTACTAGCTTGATTAGCGGTTAATCCAAGTTGTAAAAGCTGATCATGAGATAAGTCGAATAAAGACTCAAGGGAATGGTTTGTAGATAATGCTAAAAGAGTTTTTATACCTAACCCTTTACACATATAAAAGGCAAGCCAGTGGGCTAACTTGCCAGATGACTGATCCATGCTCTCTCCTAGAGCACCGACTCGCTACTTCTTAATGAATAACTGCAAAATCTCCAACGCGAATTGGGTGCTGGTTTTTAGTAATTAATGCATAGCTAACTTTGTCATACACTTTAAATACGATTAACTCGCCAACTTTTTCTTTTGGCATAGACCACACAGTGCTATTTTCGTCTGGCTCTAACCCTAAAAGCTCACTCGTACTTGATATAAGCCTTTCTAACTTACTTGAATCCTCTGGGTAACGAGGGCCTCGTTGCCCATCAATTACACCAGGCGATTGGCGTTCAATATCTAACACATGACCAGGTTCAATTTGCTGTTCTGCCCCTAAGTTTAGCACCACAATATCCATTGTGCTGAATTCTCTAACATGATTTGCAGAGGCTATCACTTTGCCCTCTAAAGGCTGTTTAGGTCTATGCATATTAAAATATGCGGGTAACGTTTGTCCCTGCATAGCAGGCAATAAAAAATCACCTTGTTTAATTTCTCGCTTAACCGATTCAACCCTTACTGATGAAGGAATGCCATTACTAATATCGCCCCGTCTAAATACGCGAGCCATGCCGGCATAACTTGCTCGGTTAGCTAAAATTTCATTTGTATCTGGATCGGTGTAAGCCTCACCTTTGTGGTAAATAGCATAAGCCTGATTAAGCTTTAAATCGCCATTAACATATAAAATATGATCGAGAGTTTGAGTCTTCGTGTTTTGATTGGCACCTAATACATAGGGTTTCCCATCTATTTCTTCGTTATTAAGCGCCTGCTCATAAGTTAGATAAGGTTTAATTAATTCTAACGGCAAAGTCGTCACTGCATCTTTACCTTTAGCAGTAATATAACCTTTTGGCGAAAGCTTTTTATAAGCTTTATTTAACACTAAGCGAGGTGTTCCACCTGCACCATAAACTAAAGTAAGTGCATCCCCAGGATAAATTAGGTGAGGGTTACTAATATGAGAGTTCATTTCCCATAACTTTGGCCATAGCCATGAATCGCTCAAATAAATATCAGAAATTCCCCAAAGCGTGTCTCCTTTTTTTACAACATACTGTTTTGGTGCATCTTTTTTTATTTCGAGCACATCAGCAATTGCAGGAAAAGCAGCACTTAATGCAAATATAGCTGCGACTAACGGAGATTTCATTGAGCTTCCTCATATTGTTTTTTCATTATTATTGACCAAAACCTGTTAAAGGTGAACGTGAATGGCTAAAATAAGAGCATACAATACCCTAAATTAAGCACAAGTGAAAAAGGTAACTATGGCTAGGTTAGAAGTTTTAAGATTTCCGGATGAGCGTTTACGTACAATAGCAACAGAAGTTGTGCAAGTTGACGACCAAGTACGCCAAATTGTTAAAGACATGCTGGAAACTATGTATGATGAAAATGGCATCGGACTAGCTGCTACGCAAGTAGACATTCATCAAAGAATTGTTGTGATTGATGTATCAGAAGAGCGAAATGAGCCTCTGGTATTAATTAACCCACAAATCATCAAAAAAGATGGCTCAACCATTAGCGAAGAAGGCTGTTTATCAGTGCCTAATTCGTATGCAAAAGTTGACCGTGCAGAAACAGTAACAGTCTCTGCACTTAACGAAAACGGTGAAGAGTTTGTACTAGATGCAGACGAATTACTGGCTATTTGTATTCAACATGAACTAGATCACCTGCAAGGTAAATTGTTCATTGATTACTTATCACCATTAAAGCGCCAACGTATTCGTAAAAAGCTTGAAAAAGAAGCTAAATTTGCAGAACAGTAATAAGCACCTTAGGAAAACTCAGTGACTCAACCATTACGCATTATATTTGCCGGTACGCCGGACTTTGCCGCACGTCATTTACAAGCGCTGATACAAAGCGAACATAAAATTGTTGGTGTATACAGCCAACCCGACCGCCCTGCTGGTCGAGGTAAAAAACTAAAAGCCAGTGAAGTAAAAGAGCTAGCGCTTGAGCACAACCTCCTTGTTTTTCAGCCACAATCATTAAAAAATGATGAAGCATTAGCAGAACTAACAAGCTTAAATGCCGACATTATGATTGTTGTAGCATATGGCTTAATTTTACCTAAAGCGATATTAGAAGCCCCACGCTTAGGTTGTTTAAATGTGCATGGCTCTATATTGCCGCGCTGGCGCGGTGCGGCACCTATTCAACGCGCTATTTGGGCGGGTGATGAGCAAACCGGCGTAACAATAATGCAAATGGATGAAGGCTTAGATACTGGTGATATGTTGCATATTAGTCGCTGCCCTATTAGCACGACAGAAACTAGTGCTAGTTTATATACAAAGCTTGCTGAGCTAGGCCCTGACGCGTTAATTGAAACCATTAACAAACTAGCGAATGGCGAGATCACACCAGAACCTCAAAATGATGAACTTGCTAACTATGCTAAAAAGCTTTCTAAAGAGGAAGCAAATATAGACTGGTCTATGAGTGCGCTGCAAATTGAGCGAAACATTCGCTCTTTTAACCCATGGCCGGTGTGCTTTACTCAAATGGGCGAGCAAACAGTAAAGGTTTACCAAGCGCAGGTTGTCCTGCAATCGGGCAATCCAGGACAAATTTTATCAAGCGATAAAAATGGCGTCGTAGTAGCGTGTGGTGAACATGCTTTGTGTATTACGCAATTACAACCGCAAGGTAAAAAACCAATGGCAATTAACGACTTCTTAAATGGTCGTGGTGACTGGGTTACCCCTGGCACAGTATTAGGCGAAAATAATGAGTAATGTCCAAAACGTACGAGCGCTTGCCGCTGAAACTTTATATAACGTAGTTGATAAAGGCGCTTCGCTTAATCAAGAACTGCCATTTGCTAGCCAAGGCTTGCCACCAAAAGACAAAGCGCTACTGCAACAAATTTGTTATGGCGTTTTACGCTACTTACCTAGCCTTGAAAACTACTGCCAACATTTAGTAGAAGATCCACTAAAAGGTAAGCGCAGAATATTTCAATTTTTATTGTATGTAGGTATTTATCAGCTACAACACATGCGTGTACCGCCACATGCAGCAATTTCAGAAACAGTGAATGCACTTGCTCAACTACGTGCTTTAGGTTTAAAAGGGCTTATTAACGCTATTTTACGTAGTTTTCAACGCCAACAAGTTGAGCTTGAAGAAAAAGCGAAGCTTATTCCGGTGTGTTTATACAACCACCCAAATTGGTTTATTAAACAAGTAAAAGAAGCCTACCCTGATAGCTGGGAAGACTTACTTGCAGAAAACCAACAACAAGCCCCTATGTGGTTACGTGTAAATCAAGCACAATATAGCACGCAAGAATACAGCGATATGCTAACGGCGAACGATATAGAACACACCTTAAACCCTGACTTTATAGATGGGATTAAGCTTGCTAAACCGCGTGATGTATTTTCATTGCCTGAGTTTGATACAGGTGCATGTTCAGTACAAGATGCCGCAGCACAACTTGCAGCACGCTTTTTAGAACCAAAAGATGGCGACACTATTTTAGATGCCTGTGCAGCACCTGGCGGTAAAACATGTCACATATTAGAGCTTGCTGATGCAGACGTACTTGCTCTCGATAGCGATTCAACTCGCCTTGAACGTGTTAAGCAAAACTTAACGCGTATTGGCTTAGGTGCAGACCTACAATGTGGCGATGCCTCGCAACCGCACACATGGTGGGATGATCAACAGTTTGATCGTATTTTATTAGACGTACCTTGTTCTGCAACTGGCGTTATTCGTCGTCATCCAGATATAAAATGGCTTCGTCGCGCATCAGACATTGTAGATTTAGCCGCACTTCAAGGCGATATACTCAATAGCATTTGGCCACTTTTAAAACCAGGTGGTACATTGGTATATGCTACGTGTTCGGTTCTTCCACAGGAAAACCAACAACAAGTTGCTAAGTTTTTGGCTAATAACGACGACGTAGAGCATATTCCTCTTCATGATAAAGACACTATTACAACACCAGGGCTACAATTACTGCCTGGCGAAAGTGATGGCTTTTATTATGCGAAATTAGTGAAAAAGTCTAAATAGTTTAGCTTAAATACTTTCGATAATTAGCCATTTTTTAATTAAAATGGCTTTGAATAGCTACTTATAACACTGGTAAATAATGAAAATAATCATACTCGGTGCTGGGCAAGTTGGTGCCACACTAGCTGAAAACTTAGTCGGTGAGCAAAACGAAATAACCGTTGTTGATATAGATGGTAACCGTTTACGTGAACTCCAAGATAAGTACGACTTACAAGGGGTGATGGGCCACAGCGCTCATCCTGACGTATTACGTCGTGCTGGTGCAGAAGATGCTGATATGATTATAGCGGTAACCAGTTCAGACGAAGTAAACATGGTTGCATGCCAAGTCGCTTACAGTATTTTTAAAACCCCTACAAAAATTGCCCGAATTCGTTCTGAGCAATATTTAAAATACCGTGAAAAACTATTTCAAAACGATGATTTACCAATCGATCACTACATTGCCCCCGAAGCACTGGTGACCAAATATATTCGTCGCTTAATTGACTACCCTGGTGCATTGCAAGTCTTGCAGTTTGCCGATGGTATGCTCTCATTAGTCGCCGTAAAAGCTTACTATGGTGGTTTGCTGGTAGGCTATGCGTTATCTGCACTTAAAGAGCACATTCCTAATGTAGAAACTCGTGTTGCCGCTATTTATCGCCAAGGTAAAGCAATTAAACCATTGGGTACAACGGTCATTGAAGCCGATGATGAAGTGTTTTTCATTGCCGCGACAAAACATATACGCGCTGTAATGAACGAGCTGCAAAAACTGGAACGCTCTTACAAAAAAATTATGATAGCGGGTGGTGGTAATATTGGCGCAGGCCTTGCTCGCTCACTTGAAAAAAATCACACCGTTAAACTCATTGAACGCAGTAAAGAGCGAGCTGAGCAACTATCTGAAATGCTCGACAACACCGTGGTGTTTTGTGGTGATGCATCTGATCAAGAACTACTCTCAGAAGAGCATATTGAACAAGTTGATGTATTTATTGCCGTAACCAACGACGATGAAGCAAATATTATGTCGGCCATGCTTGCAAAACGTATGGGCGCACAAAAAACCATGGTGCTTATTCAGCGTGGCGCTTACGTTGACTTAGTACAGGGCGGCGAAATAGACATTGCCATCTCTCCACAACAAGCAACGATATCAGCGTTATTAACACACGTACGCCGTGGTGATATCGTTAACGTGTATTCTCTACGTAAAGGCGCCGCTGAAGCGATTGAAGCCGTTGCCCATGGTGATGAAAATACATCAAAGGTCGTTGGCCGAGCCATCGCTGATATAAAACTCCCTGCGGGTACCACCATAGGTGCAATAGTGCGTAATGACGATGTACTTATTGCTCACGACGACACCATTATTTTATCGGGAGATCACGTTATTATGTTTTTAATCGATAAAAAGCACATTAACGTAGTAGAAAAACTGTTTCAGGTTAGCGCAATCTTTTTATAAAAAACCTCCTTTGTTTTCTATGCATAGTTTATGTATAGAAAACCACAAAAACAAATACGAATCAATCTCAAAAGCATTTACTTGCGCACTTAAATCTATTACCCTCACGTTGTTTGATAATCAAACATCAACGATACAAATTGCACTAAGCTTTTTGATGGCCAACAAATAATGCCAATCGATATAAGTGCGGGAGCTATTTAACAATAAGATAATCGCAATCTAACTAGCTAAATAAAATTTTCACGATGTTAGTATTTGCTTTGATCCGTTAAATTATTCACGGTTTTTATACTGATTGATATGAATTCGAGAAAATTAGAACTTATACCAATTTGCTTAATTAAGCGTTCTATTTTGAGGCAAGAAAATCGTGTCGATAACAAGGAAAAAATTCGTTATTCAATTGTTCTATATCAGAATTTTTAACGCTGTTAGCGTCAGATTTAATCCCTGAAATTGATTAAGTAATATTGCACATTGGTATTAATGCTGTATTAGTTATTCTTTATAGAAGCACCATTACAGTACTTTTTATCGTTATTGTTAGTCCACTTAAATATTTAAGGTTTAGTTCAATACGTATTTCATTATGTGAAAAGTTAATTTCACATTATTCTTAATACAAATGGATTTCTTCAAATGATACGCCCTGTTTTAAATAAACCTCTTTCTCTTATCTATTGTAGTGTTACTAGTATTCTTCTTGCTGGAATTTCACCAAACGCAAACGCCGAAGCTAAAAAAGACATTGAAAAGCTCACTGTTGTTGGTGAAAAAAATAGTGGCTATAAAACGAACTCAATGAGCTCTGCAACAGGCCTTGACCTATCTCATCTGCAAACCCCACAATCTGTTATTGCCATCACCAGTCAATTAATGGCTGATCAACAGCTCAATAGCGCTATCGAAGCAATTACCAGTGTTACTGGCATCAATGCAAGAGAAGCGGATAACGGTAAGTTTTCAATTTCTGCTCGAGGAATTAGTGTTACCAGTATTTTATACGATGGTATTGCTACAACTTATGACACCCGTTTTAACTATGGTGACAATTTAACTGATACCGCTATTTACGAACGAATTGAAGTCGTCCGTGGTGCAACGGGTTTAATGCTGGGTGCGGGCAACCCATCTGCCGCAATTAACCTAATTCGTAAACGCCCTACTGTTAACAACCAATTAAAAGTAAGCGCCTCTATTGGTTCTTGGCAACAATATAGAGGAGTTATTGATATCTCCGGTAGCTTAAATAACACTGAGAGTGTTCGTGCTCGTGCAGTTGTTGCGTATCAAGAGCAAGAGTCATATCAAGATCGATTTAGTCAAAGTCGTAATACTGTGTACGGTATTGTAGAAGCAGACTTCACCGATAGCACCTTATTTACGATTGCACTTGATCATCAAACAACGGATCCACAAGGAACAATGTCAGGTGGTTTACCTATTTTTTATAGTGACGGTAGTCGTACATATTACGATCGAGAAACGTCTACAGCAGCAAGCTGGGCATCGTCACAAACCGAGGCATTAAATAGCTTTATTAGCTTAGAACACCATTTCAATAATGATTGGCAGCTAAGCGCTAGTTACGTTTATGGTAATAATGACTTACATTATGATGTTATGTGGGCGAAGGGTCACCCTGATCCAAAAACAAATATAGGTATGACGCCCGGTTCGCTTAACTATATTGATGCAAAGCGTATTCAGCGAACTTATGAACTAGAGCTTACGGGTCACTTTGATTGGCTTAATCAAGCACATCAATTAGTCTTTGGCTGGAATAGTCAAAAGCAAACGTTCTCTACACCGTATTTCCCAGCACAACAAAGCGCCGGTGTTATTGGGGATTTTACAGCCCCAAATTACGACTACCCTAAACCAATTTGGCAGCAAAATCCGGCTTATGGTTCATATGGCACAACCAAACAAGATGCGCTCTACTTTGCTTCCCAGCTTAATATAACGAATCAACTTGCATTCATTTTAGGGAGCCGCTTAAATCGCTGGCAAACCAATCAAGATAATTTTGGTAGTGAGCACGACTTTAAATTAAATAACGAACTCACAAATTATTTAGGTGCCACTTACTCGCTAACTGATAGCTGGGCACTTTATGCCAACTATACCGATATATTCACTCCACAAAGTCGAGTAGATGCCAACGGTGATTACCTTGAACCAATTAAAGGCAAAAACTATGAAATAGGTATTAAAGCGTCATTAATTGCTGATCGCGTTGATATCTCTTTGTCAGCATTTGAAATCCAGCAAGATAACTTAGGTGTATACACAGGTGAGAGTATTCCTGAGACCATGCAGGCTATCTATCGACCTATAGATGGCACCGTAACAGAAGGTTATGAATTTGAACTCAACGGGAGCTTAACTGATAATTGGGATCTTTATGTTGGCTACACTCATAGTAAAGGCGAAACCCATGATACAAAACCGCTCAATACCACTAACCCTAAAGAACAATACAAGCTTTTCACTAGCTATAGACTAAGTAGTTATTTAAAAGGTGTTAAAATCGGTGGTGGCTACCGCTGGCAGAGCCGCAGTTATGATGACGTTAAAAACCCAGTACTTGGTAATGTTGAAGTGGAGCAGTCAGCTTATGGAGTAGCCAGTTTAATGGCCAGTTATCAGCTCAATGATCAAATAGCCATTAGCGCTAATATAGATAACCTGTTTGATAAAACTTACTACGATCAAATTGGTTTTTATAACCAGTACCGGTACGGCAGCCCACGTAAATTCTCACTGCGTTTCGATTACAACTTTTAATAGAATGTGGTCAACGGCCCTAGGGGCTGTTGATCTTTCGAGGTTAAATTTGCAGCAGTGTGTTTGGTATTTAGGCAAGGCAGAGCCTATGTAGTGTGGTT